>CAMBHC010000169.1 GCA_945866285.1 Candidatus Sulfopaludibacter sp. SbA3
ATTGCGATCAAAGTGGCTTGGGCTGAGAGGGGTAATATCACCCCCGTGAGGCGTTTGCTTCGTTTCCTGATCATTACCCTGGCCGCGTTCCTCCTCATCGTGGTGGCGGGCGGGGTGTATGTGCGGTCCCAATTGCGGGCAAGCCTGCCACTGGTCGAAGGCGAAGCCACCATTGCCGGCCTGGATTACCCGGTGCGCGTCGACCGCGATGCCCTCGGGGTACCCACCATCGTCGGCGAGTCGCGCGAGGACGTGGCGCGCGCGTTGGGGTTTGTGCACGCGCAGGATCGCTTTTTCCAGATGGACCTGCAGCGTCGCCAGCCGGCGGGCGAGTTGTCGGCGCTGGTCGGTCCGCGCGCACTGGTCGTGGACGAAGAATCTCGCATCCACCGCCTGCGAGACGTCGCGCATCGCGCGTTCGAGCAAACCGAACCTTCGTACCGCGCCGTGCTGGAAGCCTACGCGGCCGGCGTGAATGCCGGGCTCGCGGCGCTTGGTGCGGTGCCGCCAGAGTACCTGCTGTTGCGCGCGACGCCGGAACCGTGGCGACCCGAAGACACCATCCTCACCGTGCTCGCCATGTTCAACACGCTGCAAGGACGGCAGGCGCTGTTCGAACAAACCATCGGCGCCATGCGCGATGCGCTGCCCGCACCAATGTTTCAGTTTCTCTCGGCCAACGGCTCCGAGTGGGACACGCCGGTGATTGGCCGCGGACTGGTCCGGCCGCCAGTTCCAGGTCCCGAGGTATTCGATCTGCGCAAGACCCAGGCACGGGTGACGCCACAGCAGATCAACCCCAACGCCGAGGAGGACGCGATCATCGGCAGCAACAACTGGGCGGTCGATGGCGCTCACACGGCGTCGGGTGTGGCGCTGGTCGCCAACGACATGCACCTGGCGATCGGCGTGCCGATCATCTGGTATCGCGCGTCGCTGGCGTTTTCCGATGCCGATGGGGCGCCGCAGAAGGTCACCGGCGTGTCTCTGCCCGGTCTCCCCAACATGGTCGTCGGCAGCAACGGCCACGTCGCGTGGGGATTCACCAACACCGGCGGCGACTGGAGTGACCTGGTGCGGATCGAACCCGATCCGCACGACGCGAACAAATACCTGACGCCGGAGGGACCGAAAGCATTCGAGGTATTCCAGGAAACGCTCGCCGCCAAGGGCGCCTCCTCGAAGACGCTCGCGGTGCGCTGGACCATCTGGGGTCCCATCGTCTGGAAAGACGCGCGCGGGCGCGAGTACGCGCAGCACTGGGTCGCTCACGACGCGAAGACGCTGGCGTCCGACATCACCAAGCCCGAGCGGGCACGATCGGTGGACGATTTGCTCGCGGCAATTGCGGGCCTTGGCATGCCCAACCAGAACGTGACGATGGGCGACGACACCGGGCGCATCGCGTGGACGGTTGGCGGCGCGATCCCGAAGCGAGTGGGTCTCGATGGCATGACGCCCGAGTCGTGGGCTGATGGTACGCGGCGCTGGGACGGCTATCTCGCCGCCGCCGACTTCCCGCGCATTGTCGATCCGCCTGGTGGCCGCATCTGGACGGCAAATGCACCGGTGGTGGATGGCGCCATGCTCGCGACGATTGGCGAAGGCGGCTACGCCGATGGCATTCGCGCGCGGCTGATTCGCGATCGCCTGATGACGCTCGATAAGGCAACGCCCATCGACATGCTCGCCATCCAGCTCGAAGACAAGGCGCTCTATCTCGATCGCTGGCGGACGCTGCTGCTGAAGACCTTGGCGTTGCCGGTCGTAGAGGCGGGTCTTCAGACCCGCCAGACGGCGCGTCAGGAGTTCAAGCAGTTGGTCGAATCGACCTGGACGGGCCGCGCGTCACGTGATTCGGTGGCCTATCGATTGGTGCGCCAGTTCCGCACCACGTTCGTGCGCGATGTGATGACGACGCTCACCGCGCCGGCCACGGCGGTCGATCCGGCCTTCGATTACACGCGGTCGCTGCGTGGCGAGGGGCCCGTGTGGCAACTGGTCACCGAACGGCCAGTGCACTTGCTGAGCCCGGCGTTCAAGACGTGGGATGACTGGATGCTCGCGGCCGTTGACCGCGCGATCGTGGATCTCACGATCGACGACCGGCGGCTCGCCGAGCAAACCTGGGGCGAAGCCAACCGCGCGCAGTTCCTGCATCCGCTGGCGGCTGGCATCCCGGTGTTCGGAAAGTATCTGAACATGCCCGGCGACCCCCTGCCCGGTGACGTCTACACCCCGCGCGCCCAGGCGCCCCGAACCGGGCCCTCTCAGCGCATGGCGGTGTCGCCCGGCCGCGAACACGAAGGCATTCTCCACATTCCCACCGGCCAGAGCGGCCATCCGTTGTCGCCCCACTACGGGGACCAGTTCCGCGCCTGGGTGAACGGCGAGGCCACGCCGTTCCTGCCGGGACAAGCGGTCTCGACGATGATGCTCGCGCCACCGAGGTAGACATGAGCGACTTGAATCGACGCGATTTCCTGAAACTGAGCGGCGCGGCGGCGATCGGTGGTCCGGCTGAAGCCGGACGCTACATCGACACCGGCGGACACCACATTGAAGCAGTGGCGCAGACCGGCGGCGGCTTCTTGGCCGACCAGCCGATTGCGTTGGTGCGCATCGGCATGGTGGGCGTGGGACTGCAGGGTGGCAGCCACCTCGAGAACTTCCTCAAGATCCCTGGCTGCCGAATTACCGCGGTGTGCGACGTTCGCGAAGAGCGCACCACGTGGGCGAGCAAGGCCATTGTCGCCGCCGGACATCCGCAGCCGGCGATCTACGGCAAGGGCCCGCGCGATTTCGAGCGATTGTGCGAGACCGAGGATCTGGATCTGGTGTTCACGGCCACCCCGTGGGAGTGGCACGTGCCGGTCATGCTGGCAGCGATGAAGTGCGGCAAGCACGCCGCGACGGAAGTGCCAGCGGCGATGACGGTCGATGATTGCTGGGCGCTCGTCGAAGCGGCGGAGAAGCACAAGCGTCACGCCGTGATGATGGAGAACTGCAACTACGACCGACCCGAGATGATGGTGCTCAACATGGTCCAGAAGGGCGTGTTGGGCGAGGTGGTGCACGCTGAAGGCGGCTACCTGCACGACCTGCGAGAGATTAAGTTCGAGAAGAAGGACGAGGGCCTGTGGCGACGCGCGTGGTCGCGCAAGCTCGATGGCAATCCCTATCCGACGCACGGGCTCGGCCCGGTGGCCAATTGCCTCGACATCAATCGCGGCGATCGCTTCGACTACCTGGTGTCGATGAGCGGTCCGTCACGTGGCTTGCAGGATTGGGCGCGCGAGCACTTCCCTGATGGTGCGCCCGAGCGCAGCGAGCGCTTCACGCTGGGCGACGTCAACACCAGCCTGATCAAGACCGCGCGCGGCAAGACCATCATGGTGCAGCACTGCACCAACCTGCCGCGGCCGTACTCGCGCATCCAGGTGGTGCAAGGCACCAAGGGGATGTACCAAGGCTATCCGAACCGCGTCTACATCGAGGGACGCGGTAAGTCGCACCAGTGGGTCGAGATGGCGGCCGTGCGCGACGAGTTCGATCATCCGCTGTGGACCGCGGTCGAAGCACGCGCGGCTGGCGCCGGGCACGGCGGCATGGACTTCATCGAAGACCATCGCCTCATTCACTGCTTGAGAAACGGCCTGCCCACCGACATGAACGTCTACGACGCTGCGTCGCTCAGTGCGGTCGTGGGTCTCAGCGTTGATTCGACTGCGAAGCGAAGCCGCTCGGTGGACTTCCCCGACTTCACGCGCGGGAGATGGCGAACGAATCCGCGGCTGGCCATTTCCGCCGATTGAGAATGGCCACAGAGGACACCGAGGACGCAGAGTCAAACTTTCTAAATGCGATCAAGCTTCGAACGGGCTGACGGGCATTTTGGAAGAATTGACTCTGTGTCCTCGGTGTCCTCTGTGGCTAAGCTTTTTCAGCAGAGCACGTCGCGCGCGGCTAGCGCCTTGGCGGCCGCTTCGTCGACGCTGTCTCCAAGGGCGGTGAGGTGCCCCATCTTGCGGCCCACGCGCGGGTCGCTTTTGCCGTACAGGTGCAGCTTCACGCCGGGCATGGCAAGGGCGGCGGCCCAGTCGGGTTCGCCATTCACCCACAGGTCGCCCAGCAGGTTAACCATCGCCGCCGGCTTGATCTGGGTCGTGTCGCCGAGCGACAGGCCGCACACCGCGCGCACCTGCTGTTCGAACTGCGAGGTCACGCACGCATCGATGGTGAGGTGACCGGAGTTGTGCGGGCGCGGGGCGATTTCGTTGACCAGCAGCCGGCCGTCGCGGGCGACGAAGAACTCGACGCACAACACGCCGACGTAACCGAGATCGTCCAGCACGCGATGCGTGAGGTGCACGGCTTCGTCCGCAATTCCCTGAGGCACTCGTGCCGGGCTCACGGACAGGTCGAGAATGTGATTGCGGTGCATGTTCTCGATGGCGCCGTAGTGCGCAAACTCGCCATCCAGCCCGCGCGCGGCCACCACCGAGATCTCGTGGGTGAAGTCCACCACGCTCTCGATGATCGCTTCCTGGTGGCCAATCAATCCCCACACGCGCTCGCCGTCTTCAATGCGGTCGATCCGGTGCTGGCCCTTGCCGTCGTAGCCAAACGCCGCCGTCTTGACGATGGCCGGGAGACGGACCACCCCTAGGCCAATGGCCAGCTCGTCGAGCGACTGCGCCCTGGCAAATGGTGTCACCGGGTATCCGCGATCGGCGAGAAACCCCTTCTCCCGCGCGCGCTGCTGCGTGATGTGCAGCGCCGACCCGCTCGGCCGGACCGGGACCAGTTCCGCTGCCGCGTCCGCGGCAGCGGTGGAGACGTTCTCGAACTCGAAGGTCATCACGTCCACACCACGCGCGAATGCGCGGATGGAGTCGAGGTCGTCGTACTCGGCGCTGACTTCGAGATCGGCCACCTGGCCGGTGGGCGTATCCACGCCAGGCGACAGCGTGTGGACGCGGTAACCCATCCGGCGCGCTTCAAGGGCGAGCATGCGCCCAAGCTGGCCGCTGCCAAGCACGCCAATCGTGGCGCCGGGCAGCACGATGCGCTTCACGGAAGGGCGTCCTGGCGGACCTTGGCGGTCTGCTCCGCGCGGAATGTGCGCAGGCGCTCGCGCAGTTCGGGGCGCGTGGTGGCGAGAATGCCCACGGCCAGCAGGCCGGCGTTGATCGACCCGGGCTTGCCAATGGCCAGCGTGCCGACCGGGATGCCGCCGGGCATCTGCACGATCGACAGCAAGGAATCGAGCCCCTGCAGCGCGGCGCTGTTCACGGGCACGCCCAGCACCGGGATGATGGTGTGCGACGCCACCATGCCGGGGAGGTGCGCGGCGCCGCCGGCGCCGGCAATGATCACCTGGATGCCGCGGGCCTCGACCCCCTGCGCAAACTCGGCCATCCACACCGGCGTGCGGTGGGCGGACACGACGTCTTTTTCGTAGGGCACGCCGAAGCGTTCGAGCATCTCGACCGCGTGGGACATGGTGTCCCAGTCGGAGGTGGAGCCCATGATCACGGCAACAAGTGGTTTGTCAGTCACGGTGGAAAGCGGAAAGTATATCGTAGGGCTGAATGGAGTGGCTCAACTACCACCACTTGCTGTACTTCTGGACCGTCGCGCGCCAGGGTACCATCGCGCGCGCCAGTGAAGAATTGCGGCTGGCCCAACCGACCATCAGCGGACAAATCCGCGCGCTGGAACATCAACTCGGCGAAAAGCTATTCCAGCGAGCCGGCCGCAATCTCGTCCTCACCGAAATCGGCCACGTCGTCTATCGCTATGCAGACGACATCTTCTCGATCGGCCGCGAGCTGATGGACACGCTCAAAGACCGGCCGACCGGGCGGCCAGTGCGGTTCCAGGTCGGGGTCGCGGACGAGGTCACCAAGATCATCGCCTATCGCCTGCTCGAGCCCGCATTGCGGCTGACGCCGGCGGTGCAGATCGTCTGTCGCGACGGCGCGCCTGATCGGCTACTTACCGAACTGGCCACGCACGCACTCGACCTCGTGATCGCCGACACGCCGATCTCCCCGTCGATCAAGGTCAAGGCGTTCAGCCACGCGCTGGGCGAGACCTCGGTCACCGTGTTCGGCACGGCCAAGTTGGCGGTGCCACGGCGGAAGAACTTTCCGCAATCGCTTGACGGCGCGCCGTTCCTGCTGCCGACCGACGGCAAGACGCTACGGCGCACGCTCGATCTCTGGTTCGATCAGCAAGGCATCCGCCCGCGCATCGTCGCGGAACTGGACGACAGCGCGCTGCTGACGACGTTCGGCCAGGCCGGAGC
>CAMBHC010000170.1 GCA_945866285.1 Candidatus Sulfopaludibacter sp. SbA3
TACGTCGCGAGCGGACAGCCCATGGATAAGGCCGGCGCCTATGGAATTCAGGGGCTGGCATCCCGGTTCATCGACAGAATTGACGGGTCGTACACCAATGTTGTGGGGTTGCCGGTGGCCGTGGTCTTTAGTATCCTGAATCAGGAGCAGCCAATCCGGCTAAGACCCTAATTATGAAATACAAAGCGGTCAAGATCGGTCTCACGAGTCTGGTTCTCGCCCTGACGTTCGGCGGTCTGCTCTACACGACGATGGCCGAGGGCACCGAGTACTACAAGCACGTCGACGAAGTGATGACGCAGCCCGAGCCGTGGTACGGCAAGAAGCTGCAGATGCACGGCTTCGTGGTGCCCGACTCGATCAAGCGCCGTCCCGATAGTCTGGACTACATCTTCCAGGTCCAGAGCAACGGCCACGTCGTCAATGCCAGCTATACCGGCGTCGTGCCCGACACCTTCAAGAGCGACTCCGAAGTCGTGCTGAAGGGCGTGCTGACCGCCGAGGGTTTCAAGACGCAGCCCAACGGCGTGATGGCGAAGTGCCCGTCGAAGTACGAAGCCAAGCCGAGCGGCGCGACCGCACCTTCCGGCAAGTACTAGGCCGCCATGGCTTCACTCGGCGCGCTCCTGCTTTTGATCACGTTTGTGGTTGCGGCCTACGCGGTCGCGGCCTCCGTTGCCGGCGCGCGCCGGCGTAATACCCGCCTCATCGAAAGTGGCGTCGGTGCGTTCTATACCGTCGCCGCGCTGATGACGGTGGCCTCTGGCATCATCATCTACGCCTTCGTCGCCGGTGACTATTCCATCCGCTACGTTCAGCGGTACTCCGATAGCGTGCAGCCCCTCTTTTACAAGATCACCTCTTACTGGGGTGGTCTCGACGGCTCCGTGATGTTCTGGGTGTTCCTGCTGTCGCTGTTCGGGTCGGTGGCGGTGAAGGTCAATCGCGATCGTCATCGCGAGTTGATTCCCTATGTCGTGGCGGTGATCGCCTCAGTGGAGATGTTCTTCCTCTTCCTGATGATCATCCATAACAATCCGTTTGCGACCTACCTCACCGAGTCGCCGACCGACGGCCGCGGGTTGAACCCGCTGCTGCAGAACTTCTACATGGCGATTCACCCGCCGACGATGTATCTCGGGTTTGTGGGCTTGACCATCCCGTATGCGTTCGGCATGGCGGCGTTGATCACGGGCCACCTCGATGACTCGTGGCTGCGCGCGGTGCGGCGTTGGACCATGTTCTCGTGGTTCTTCCTGTCGCTCGGCCTGACGCTCGGCATGATTTGGGCCTACGAAGAGCTCGGTTGGGGCGGCTATTGGGGCTGGGACCCGGTCGAGAACGCCGGCATGCTGCCGTGGTTCACGGCCACGGCCTTTCTGCACTCAGTGATGGTCCAGGAGCGCCGCGGCATGCTGCGCGTCTGGAACGTGTCGCTCGTGATCATCACGTTCCTGCTCACCATCGTCGGCACCTTCCTCACGCGCTCGGGTGTGGTGCAGTCGATCCACGCGTTCGGCGAGGATCCGGAACTGGCGCGCTACTTCGCGATTTTCATGATCTTCACCATTACCTTCAGCTTCGGCTGGGTGATTTATCGACTGCCGCTGCTGAAGGCGCGCCACGAGCTTGATTCGTGGATGTCGAAGGAAGCCGCGTTTCTCGCGAACAACTGGGTCCTGTTGTTCGCAGCCGTGTTCGTCCTGTTTGCCACGATGTTTCCGACCATTACCGAGGCCATTAACGGCGAGCGTCTCACCGTCGGGCCGCCGTTCTTCAATCGCTGGATGGTGCCGATCGGCCTCATCCTGCTGGTGCTGACCGGCACCGGGCCGCTGCTGGCCTGGCGCAAGTCGACGATCATGAACCTGAAGGAGCAGTTCCTGTGGCCGACCCTGAGTGGTCTGGTCGTGGGCGGCATCGTCGTGGCGATGGGCGTGCGCGTGTGGGGTTCAGGCCTGTGCTTCGCCCTGAGTGCGTACGTGATGGGCACACTGCTCCAGGAATTCATTCGCGGCGCGAACGTCCGTCGTGGCATGACCGGTACCGACCTGCTGACCGCGATGATCGGCCTGGTGTCGCGCAACAAGCGCCGCTATGGCGGCTACATCGTGCACGTCGGCATTGTGCTGATGTTTCTGGGCTTCGCCGGCGAGGGCTTCAGCCGCGACGAGCAGTTGTTGCTGAAGCCGGGCGAAGAAGCCGTGGTGGGTGACTACACCCTGCATCTCGATGCGATTCGTGTCACCGATGACGGCCAGAAGCAAATGGTGACCGGCCACATCACGGTCAAGGACAAGAACGGCGCCGTGCTCGAGCAGATGAAGCCCGCGAAATGGTACTTCCGTAAGCACGAAGAGGAACCAACCAGCGAAGTGGCGATTCGTCGCTCGTTCGCCGAAGATCTCTATGTCGTGATGCCGGCCTTCGAGATCGAGGATCAGACGGCCAGCGTGGAAGTGCACATCAACCCGCTGGTGAACTGGGTGTGGTTCGGGTTCGGGGTGCTCGCGGTCGGCACCGGCATCGCACTCTTGCCAGAAGCCGCGATGAGCTTCGCGATCGCGGGCGTGCCCGCGGGTGCGGTCACCGCGTCGATGGTGCTGCTGTCCCTGCTGCTCCCGACCGGAATCGCGTTTGCGCAGCATGTCGAGACCGGCCAGGATCCGCGCCTCGAGAAGGTCACCTCGCCGGAGGCCAGGGAAGTGGCGCACAAGCTGGCCTGCTGGTGCGGCGGCTGTTCGAAGTTACCGGTGGGGCAGTGCTCGTGCGGCCACTGTGCCGTTGAGCGGGCGAAGATCGACGTGATGCTGAAGGACGGCATGAACGAGATCCAGATCCTGAAGTTCTACGTCGACACGTTCGGCGGCAACCAGATCCTGAGCGAACCGCCCAATAGCGGTTCCGGCCGCGTCGTCTGGCTGATGCCGATTGTGGTCGGTTTCGGTGGACTCCTGACCGCGGCGTACCTGGCCAAGCGCTGGTCATCGCGGCAAACCGCGATGGCGGGCATGCCGGCGGGCATCGAAGATCCCGAGATGGCGGCGCGGCTGAACGACGAGCTGCGTAACCTCGATTAATGGGCCGCTCAGAGAGCCGACGGCCCACCGCCGAGCGTGCATCACATGACCTGTCCCCCGTAGCGCACAGCGCGGAGGGGGCGGCGTTCCTGCAGCCCTGGCAGTTCTTCCTCCTGGGCGGCATGCTGGCCGCTACGGCCACCGTCATTGTCGCCACCGGGCAGTCGCCAGCGAACATCATCATTCTCAGTCTCACGGTGGTGTCGGTGAGTTTTGTCGGGCTTGGCGCGTACCGCATGCTGGCACCGCTGGTGTCTGCCGAGGTGGACGCGCCGGCCCTGATCGGCGGCCGCACCCGCGTGGCACTCGAACGCGAGAAGGCGCTGGTGTTGCGGTCAATCAAGGAACTGGAGTTCGACTTCGCGATGCGCAAGATGTCGCAGGCTGATTTCGACGAAATGGCTGGCCGCCTGCGCCTGCGTGCGCTGGGCCTGATGGAGCAGTTGGACGCCGGCGGCGGCTACCGAGACCAGATCCACGCCGAAGTCGCCAAGCGACTTGGTGTTCCGGTGGAGGAGGTCGAATCAGATCCGACCTGCCACTGCGGAACGTCGAACGATCCCGACGCCAGGTTCTGTAAATCGTGCGGAGCGAAACTATGACCGGCAGATTGGCCGGGACTAAAGTCCCGGCCCTCCTGGCGTCGCTGTTGGTGGTGCTGTTCATGGGCGCACCGGCGTTTGCCCAGATGGCGACCCCGGATGCCAGCGCCATGGCTGGCGTGCCGTTGCCGGCCGGCGACGTACCAGACGCCAGCGTAACGGTGCGTGTGCTCCGCGAGCGCATGGGCAACAACATCAGCGGCCAGCCCGTGACGCTGCGGGTCGGCACCGAATCGCGTACGGCCACGACCGACGGGCAGGGCCGCGCCCAGTTCACCGGGCTTCCGGTCGGCGCTAGCGTCCAGGCCACGACTTCGGTGGACGGGGAAGTGCTGACGTCGCAGGAGTTCCCGGTTCCCGCCAAGGGGGGCATTCGTGTGGCGCTGATTTCCGGCATCCAGAAAGTCGCCGATGCCGAGAAGGCGGCTGCCGCGGCTGGGGCGAAGGAGCCGGCGCGGCCCGGTGTCGTGGAGTTCGGACCCGAATCCCGCCTGATCTTCGAATTCCAGAACGACACGCTCACGGTCTTCTACATCCTGGATGTCGTGAACAACGCCCGCACGCCGATCGACATCGGCGGTCCCATCATCATGGAACTGCCCACCGGTGCGTCGGGCGTGTCGGTCATGGCCGGCTCTTCACCGACCGCCTCGGTGCGTGGCGACATCCTGACCATTACCGGCCCCTTCGCCCCGGGCAAGACCTCGGCGCAGGTCGGCTTCTCGCTGCCGCAGGTTGGCTCGGCCTCTACGATCCAGCAGAAGTGGCCAATCGCCTTGGCGCAGTTGTTCGTCGCGACCGAGAAGGTGGGCGCCATGCAGATGTCGTCGCCACAGTTGACCGACACGCGTGAGATGGCGTCGGAAGGGCAGCCGTTCATCATGGGCACGGGCGGCCGCATCAACGCCGGCGACACGGTGAGCGTGAACCTGTCGGGCATGCCGGCGCATAGCCTGTGGCCTCGCGATGTTGCGCTTGTTGCGGCGGCGCTCATCTTCGCCGTGGGCCTGTGGATGGCCGTTTCCCCCAAGGCGGCGCGTGCGTCTGAGGACGCCAAGCTCGAGACCCGGCGCGAGCGCCTGCTCGCCGATGTGGTCGGTCTCGAGCGCAAGCGGCGCCAGCAGCCGCTGTCCGCCGCGGACGAGGCGCGCCTGCAACGCCTGACGTCTGACCTTGAGAAGGTGATGGCCGCGCTCGACCTCGGACCGAAGGCCGGCACCCAGGACGCTGTGGCGTGAATGCCGACTTCGAGCGACTAGCGGTTATCGACCTCGCGCGTCACTACGGCCGTCGCAAGGCCCTGGCGCAGGTCAACTTCACCTGTGGTGCCGGCGACATCATCGGCCTGCTCGGGCCAAACGGTGCGGGCAAATCCACGCTGCTGAACATTCTGGCCACGCTCATCAGTCCCTCGCGCGGCCGCGTCGAGTACGGGGACCGCACGGCGGCACAAGGCGGCGCCGAGGTGCGCGGACGCATTGGCATGCTTGGGCACGACCTGTTTCTCTACCCGGAACTGACGGCGCGGGAGAACCTCGTGTTCTTCGCGCGGTTGTATGGCCTGCCCGATGCTGAAGCCGTGGCCCAGGCTCGCCTGGCTCGAGCCGGGCTCGCCGACCGTGGTGACGACCTGGTGCTGGGCTTCTCGCGTGGCATGCGCCAGCGCGTGGCCCTCGAGCGAGCACTACTGCACGACCCTCGCCTGGTGTTGCTCGACGAACCGTTCACCGGTCTCGATCAGGCCTCAACCGCGGCGCTGGTCGCGCGCCTGCGCGAGCGCCAGCAAGCCGGCTGCATCCTCGTCATCGCCACCCACGATCTCGATGTCGCCGATGGGTTGTTGAGTCGCGCCATCTACCTGAAGAACGGCCGTATCGTCGGGAGTGACGACGACAGCCGCGGCCTGAGCGCGCGTTACCGGTTGGCGATTCAATGATCGGCAACTTCTTCCGGGTCGCATGGCACGTGATGCGCAAGGACCTCACGGTCGAAGTGCGCAGCAAGGAAGTGCTGTTCACCACGCTGTTCTTCGCGGTCTCGGTGGTACTGGTCTTCTCGTTCGCCATCGTTCGCGAAGGCCGGGCGCCGGACGACGTGGCGGCCGGCATCCTGTGGGTCGCCGTGTCGTTCTCGGGAACGCTGGCCATGGGCCGCACCTTCGAGCGCGAGCGCTACAACGACACCTTGCGTGCCTTGCTGCTGGCGCCGTCAGATCGGCCCGCCATCTACATCGGCAAGTTGCTGGGATTGCTGGTGCTGCTGGCGCTGGTCGAGGTCGTCCTCGTGCCACTGGTGGGATTGCTGTTCAATGCCCCGGTGCTGGCGTTCCCGGGCACGCTGGCGGCGCTGTTGGTGTTGGGCACGGTCGGGTTTTCGGCCGTCGGGACGCTGTTCGCCGCCATGCTGGTGCGCGTCCGCAGCCGCGATACCTTGCTGCCGGTGCTGCTGTATCCCATTACCATTCCCGTGATGATTGCCGGGGTGCGGGGCACCGCGGCGTTGTTCCAGGAGACGCCAGACCTGCCCATGGCCCAGTTCTGGATTGGGCTGCTGATCTTCTGG
>CAMBHC010000171.1 GCA_945866285.1 Candidatus Sulfopaludibacter sp. SbA3
GCCGTGTCGGCGAGTCCGTTTCGCGAAGCCGAGCCAGGTGTCGCCGGCCAGTCGGTGCTCGGCAGCCGCGACCTGCTCGCACTGCGTGGTCTGGTGGCCGACGACCCGTTTCGCGCGGTGCAGGTGCTGCCTGGCGTCTCCACCGGCGACGACTTCCGCGCCGAGTTCGCGCTGCGCGGCCTCGGTCCTTCGAACATCGGCATTGCTCTTGACGGCGTCGACAGCCCGTTGCTGTTTCACACTGTGCGCGGCGTGCAGGACACCGGCTCACTCGGCCTGATCAACAGCGACATTCTGGAATCGGCGACGCTGCTCGCGGGTCCGCATCCCCAGCGGCTCGGTTCGCATCTTGGCTCGCGCCTCGACTTCACCACCCGCGATGGCTCGCGCGAGCGTCTCGTGGTCCGCGGCCTGCTCAGCGCGTCGGCGGTGAGCACCGTGATGGAGGGACCACTGGGGTCGGCCAAGAATGCGAGCTGGCTCGTCGCGGTCCGAAAGAGTTACATCGACTGGCTGATGCGCAAGGTGGACTCGACCACCGACACGACGTTTGGCTTCACCGATGCGCAGGGCAAGCTCACCGTCGACCTGACCCCCAGGCAAACACTTCGCGTCACCATGTTGGCGGGACGCTCCGCTTTTCGCGAGCTGGAAGAGCCGCCTGACGCCAACACGCTCAATCCGGCGACCAGCACGACCTACATCGGCAACCTGCAATGGCGATTCACGCCCTCCGCGCGGTTCTCGGTCACCCAACAGGCATACGTGTTGCAGTCCGAGTACCGCAACCAGGTGTTCGACGGTCGCACGCGCGAAGAGGGCAGCGACGGCGACGTCACCTGGCGCGGTGGCGCCCAGTGGAATCCTGCGTCCGGTCACTTGATCGAGTTCGGCGCGCAGGCGCAGCGGTTGGAGGCCATGCGCATCGATCGCCGCTTCACCAACCAGGCCGAGTTCCTGGTGCAAGACTCGTCAGGCAAGGCGTGGTCCACCGCGGCGTGGGGTCAGTATCGCTGGACGCCGGGCGCGCGATTCTCGATTACACCTGGCGTCCGAATCGAGCGGTGGGGCCTGATCGACCAGGCCAGGGCATCACCCTGGCTGCTGACCGACATTGGGATCTCGTCCACCCTGCGCGCTCGTGCTGGCGCCAGCATCCAGCACCAGGCGCCGGGTCTCGATCACACGTTCTTCCTGTGGCCCGGCACGCAACTGCGGCCAGAGCGAGCCGTATCGATGGAGGGCGGTCTCGAACAGCGCATCGGCCCGGCGTGGCGCCTGGCCGCCGCGGTCTATCGCCGAGACGATGACGACCGGTTGCGGTTTCTGGATACGGAAGCGCGGCTCGCGAACAATCGCGTGGTGGTGCCGCGGAACCCTCATTGGGAGAACGCCATCGCGGGACTCACCAACGGCGTCGAGCTGACGATGGCGCGCAAGTCGGTGAGCGGCTTGAACGGATGGCTGTCGTACGCCTGGAGCAAGTCAGACCTGACCGACCCGCCCGAAACCTACGCCGCCGACTTCGACCAGCGACATACCGTGAACGCCTACGTCGCCTACCGATGGTCGGGCCGCACCAGCCTGTCGGCGCGCATGCGCTACGGCTCGAACTTTCCCATCACCGGCTACATCGCCCAGGATGCGAACGGCTATGTGTTGAGCACCCAGCGCAACGGCCTGCGGTTGCCGGTGTATGCGCGCCTCGATCTGCGCGCCGACCGCGCCTTCACCTACCGCAAGAGCCGGCTGACGCTGTTCATCGAAGTGGTAAATGCCACGAATCACGACAACTATCGCTACGACAGCCCGGGGATCAACCTCACGACGCGACGCGTCTTCGAACCCCTCGATTCGCTGTTCCCGTTGCTGCCAGTGGCGGGCATCCTGATAGAGTTCTGAGTTCGTAACCCGCGAAGGATCAAAATGGCAGACAACACCCTGCAGGGCAAAAGCATCATGCCGAGCGTCCGCGCCTTCCTGTTGGTCCTGGTGGCCGTGGCGGCGCTGTCGGTGTGCGCGCGGGCGCTTGAATCGCAGGCGGCCCGGGATACCGCGCCGTCATTCCAGGTCGATCCGTCGTGGCCCAAGCTGCCCAAGCAGTGGATTCTCGGCCAGGTCTCTGGCGTTGCCGTGGACGCACGGGATCATGTCTGGGTGCTCCAGCGCCCGTGGTCGCTCAACAGCGACGAGACCGCCAAGAACCCCGACGCCGAATGCTGCACCGCACCCCCTCCCGTCATGGAGTTCGACAGCTCTGGCAACTACGTGCAGGGGTGGGGCGGCAAGCCGGCCGACGGCAGCTACGAATGGCCCGAAGACGAGCACGGTATTCACGTCGATCACAAAGGCAACGTGTGGGTGTCGTCGGCGGGCGGGCCGCGCATGGGCGAGGGCAAGGAGAACTTCCTGGTGAAGTTCACCAGCACCGGCAAGTTCCTGTTGCAGATCGGCCGCCGCGCCATGAGCAAGGGCAGCCTCGATACCGCCAACCTGAACAACGCCGCCGATATGTGGGTGCACCCGCCGACCAACGAGGTGTTCGTGGCCGACGGCTATCGCAATCGCCGCGTGATCGTGTTCGACGCCGACACCGGCGCCTTCAAGCGGATGTGGGGCGCCTACGGCAACACGCCGGACGACCGCGCGCCAAAGACGTTTGTCGGCGAGGGCCCAGGCCCGGCGCAGTTCAACACCGTGCACGGCATCAAGGTGTCGAACGACGGCTTGGTCTACGTCAACGATCGGCTCAACAACCGTCTGCAGGTGTTTACGCTCGAGGGCACGTTCAAGAACGAGATCTTCATCGAGCGGAAGACGCAGTTGCTGGGGACGTCGTTCAACACCGCGTTCTCGCCCGACCGCGAGCAGCGCTGGCTGTATCTGGCCGACGCCGGCAACGGCCGCGTCCACATCTTCGATCGCAAGAGCCTGGCGGAAGTGGGCGCCTTCGGCCGCATTGGCCGCTATGCGGGGCAGTTCATCTTCATGCACAACCTCGCCAGCGACTCGCGCGGCCACCTCTACGTAAGCGAAGTCGGCAACGGCCGACGAGTGCAGAAGTTCGTGTTGCAGCCGCGATAGCTGCCAAAGTTACCAACCCCTTGATCAGGAGAGTTTGCATGCGCGTTCGATCAGTTCTTTCAGTGGCAGTGTTGTGTGGCGCGATGGGCGCCGCGGTGTTGGCCCAGGCCATCCCGGAGGTGAAGCTGGTGCCATCGCCGCAAGGCCAGGCGGCGATCCAGGTGGCGGGCCGGTGGGAGAAGACCGCCGAGGGCGGACAGGCCTATCGCGACGGCAAGTGGATCGTGGTGGACTACGGCCGCCCGCTGCTGCGCGGCCGCACTGGCATTTTCGGCGCCGGTGCCAACTACGGCAAGACCGTCAACGCCGGCGCCCCGGTGTGGCGTGCCGGTGCCAACAACACCACGCGAGTGACGACGCAGGTGCCGTTGCAGATTGGCGGCAAGACCCTGGCTCCAGGCATCTACAACGTGTTCGTCGACCTGAAGCCAGGCAACTGGACGCTGGTGATGAGCAACCAGCCGGTGCAGGAGACGTTCGATCCGAACGACAAGGTCCGCCTGTCGGGCGCCACCAACTACGACCCGAAGTTCGATCTGCTTCGAGCGCCGATGGCGGTCAGCGCCAACGGGTCATCGATGGAGCAGTTCACCATCGGGTTTGCCGACGTTACCGATGCCGGCGCGACGTTGATGATGGCGTGGGACCGGACGGTCGCCACCATCGGGTTCACGGTCGTCGCGGGATCGAAGTAACCGCCCGGCGCTATACTGCCGTCGTGGATACTACGGGGTTGCCCGGTGCAGCGCTGATCGAGCAGGGGTTGCGCGACCTGGCCATGGGCCACGAGTCCGAGGCGGCTCTGCTCGTGCTGATCGGCGCCCCGCGTCTGCGCCAGTTGGGGTGTGATGTGCCGGAGGCGCCAACGGAATGGTCCGCGGCTCCGCACGACCCATCCCCGGAACACCGGTTGTACGCGCGCCTGGCGCTGACACACGCCGACTCCGCTCACTCGCGCTACAACGCCCTGATCCGCACGCTTGTCAGCTTCGAGCGGGCCGGCGCATGTGAATCAAGCCGGCGCGCCTCCTCGCATTCTTTGACCTGATCGAACCGCAGTTGTACCGCTATCCTGCCATCGATGCCGCGTCGTTTCGCCGCGCCGTTGTGCAGGCGGTGCAAACCTTGGCACGCTGACCCCAGAGGTTTCATGAGCAGCCGTCGATCCACTCTTACCCGGCGCGAGTTCACGGCGGTCGTCGGTGCGCTCACGCCACTGGTGCTGGCTCACCGAACGCAGGCGGCTCAGCCCACGACGGGTGGTCCCATTGGCCCGCTCAGCGCGAGCATCCTGCCACCCGGCATCCGGTCGCGATACGTGGACAACGTCAACGGGCTGCGCATGCACGTGCTCGAGGCCGGCTACGAAACGCCCGGCCGCCCCGGCATCCTGTTGATTCACGGCTTCCCGGAACTTGCTTACAGCTGGCGCAAGATCATGGGGCCGCTCGCCGCCGCCGGCTACCACGTGTTCGCGCCCGACATGCGCGGCTACGGCCGCACCTCGCCGACGCCAGTGAACTACGACGATGACCTGCGGCCGTATGGCACGGTCAACCGGCTCAAGGACATGCTGGCACTGGTGTCGGCCATGGGCCACCGCTCGCTGCCGGCGGTGTTCGGCCACGACCAGG
Organism: Candidatus Sulfopaludibacter sp. SbA3; assembly: GCA_945866285.1. Lineage (GTDB taxonomy): Bacteria > Acidobacteriota > Vicinamibacteria > Vicinamibacterales > UBA2999 > 12-FULL-67-14b. The sequence goes on from CAMBHC010000171.1 coordinate 4,719, forward strand.
GCTCGCCGCTCGCGGGCTGGTGCGCGCTCGCGCGCCCCGACCTCTTCCGCTCGGTCGGCAAGATGAGCGCGCCGTTTGGCGGCGCTCCCACGTTGCCGTTCAATACCGCTAATGTGCCAGCAGCGCCGGCGCCGGCCGGCAACCCGAACGCGATCTACGACGAGCTCGCGAAGCTGTCACCGCCGCGCAAGCACTATCAGCGCTACTACCAGACGCGAGAGGCCAACGCCAACATGTGGCCGCCGAAGCAGGGCATGCTCGCGTTGTTCCGCGCCTACTATCACGCGAAGAGTGCGGACTGGAAACAGAACAACCCGCATCCGCTGGCCGCACGCTCAGCGGCCGAGTGGGCGAAGCTGCCGCGCTATTACGTGATGGATCTCGACAAGGGCATGGCCGAGCAGGTGGCGGCGGACATGCCGACCGCCGCGGAGATCGCCGCGAACAAGTGGCTGCCCGATGCGGAGATGGCGGTGTATGCCGAGGAGTACGGCCGCACCGGATTCCAGGGCGGCCTCAACGGCTATCGCGGCGCCCCCGGTGGCGATGACCTCAATCTGTTTGCCGGCCAGACGCTGGATGTGCCGTCCAGTTTTATCAGCGGCAAGCAGGACTGGGGCACGTATCAGAGCCCCGGTTCGCTCGAGCGGCTCGAGAAGCAGATCACGACGAAATACCGCGGCACGCACCTGCTCGAGGGGGCGGGGCACTGGGTCCAGCAGGAACAAGCAGCGGCGTTGTCGGCGTTGCTGATCGACTTCGTCAAGACGGCGACCCGATGATCGTGATCCGACCCGCATTCCGCACGTTTCTGCCGCTGGTCTGCCAGTCGGTGGTGCGATGACCGCCGGCGAGAGGGACTGACGTAGTGCCCGCGCTATCATTCACTATGCGTCGAACCCTGTTTGTTCTCCTGCTGCTGGCAACCGTCTCGTGCGCGGCGAGCCAAGCACCCGCACCTCAGCACCCGAGCTCTTCAGCACCCGAGCACCCAAGCCCCCCCGCCCCCGAATCAATCCGCTGGGTTCGCAATTCCGCCGAGTATCACGCCGCGCTGTATCAGGTGTATCGGCTGGCGACGATGCGCGTGGAGCAGGCCGTGGCGAAGATGCCGGCAGGCAGTTGGGCCGTGATTCTCGATGCGGACGAGACGGTGTTGGACAACTCGCTGTACCAGCTTGAACGAGCGAAGATCGGCCAGGCCTTCACGCCGGAGAGCTGGAGCCTGTGGGTCAAGCGCCGCGAGGCCACCCCGGTTCCCGGCGCCGCCGGCTTCCTCGCCCGCGTCCGCGCGCTCGGCGGCAAGATCGCCATCGTGACCAACCGCCTCGACACCGAGTGCGACGACACGCGGGCGGTGTTCGAGAATTTCAAGCTCCCGTACGACGCCATGCTGTGCCGCGTGACCGGCACGCCCTCCGACAAGAATCCGCGCTTCACTGCTGTAGCCGCGGGACAGACGCCCGCCGGCAACTCCAAGATGGAAATCGTCGCCGTCGTCGGCGACAACATCCTG
>CAMBHC010000172.1 GCA_945866285.1 Candidatus Sulfopaludibacter sp. SbA3
GGCCTTCTGGCTCTGCCTGCATCGCTTTCAGCTCAGACGACCGCAACGCCGACGTTCACCAAGGATGTCGCGCCGATTTTTCAGAACAAGTGCGAGTCGTGCCACCGCCCGGATTCGATCGCGCCGTTTTCGCTGATCACCTTCGAGGAGGCCCGTCCGTGGGCCCGCTCGATTCGTGAGCGCGTGGCGTCGCGCAACATGCCGCCCTGGCACATCGACAAGACCGTCGGCATCCAGCACTACAAGGATGACCGCTCGCTCAGCGACAAGGAAATCGACACCATCGTGAAGTGGGCCTCCAACGGCGCGCCAAAGGGCGACCTCAAGGACATGCCCGCGGCGAAGAAGTGGGACGACGGCAACGGCTGGAACTACGCCAGCAAGTTCGGCGGCCCGCCCGACCTGATCGTCAAGTCGCCCAACTACACGCAGAAGGCCGTGGCCATGGACGCCTGGTACAAGCCGGTCGTCGAGACCGGCCTGGCCGAGCCCCGCTGGGTGCGTGCCATCGAAATGCGTCCCAGCACGTTGAAGGGCCGCAAGATCACCCACCACGCCCTCGCCTACCTGATGCAGGACGAGAAAGAAGTTCAGGCGATCCTGAATAACGCCGATGCCGACAGCGGCGCCGGTCTCTTCATGGAATGGGCCGTCAACAAGCAGGGCGAGCTCATGCGTCCCAACACCGGCAAGCTGATGCTCCCCGGCTCGAAGATCCGCTGGGACATCCACTACAGCGCCGCCGGCGAAGACGTCACCGACGACGTTGAACTCGGCATCTACTTCTACCCGAAGGGCCAGGAGCCGAAGTACCGCACGGCACTGTCGCTCTACAGCGGCGTCACCGGCGGCAACCGCAACCTCGACATCGCGCCGAACTCGATCAACGTCGGCCAGAACTTCCACGTCATGCGCCGCGCCGGCCGCGTCGAGAACTTCCAGCCGCACATGCACCTCCGTGGCAAGGCGATGATGGTCGAAGCCATCCTGCCCAACGGCACGCAGCAGGTGCTGGGCTACGTCCCGAACTTCGAGTTCAACTGGATGAACAACTACGTGTTCGCCGATGACTACGCGCCGCTGCTGCCGAAGGGCACGATCATCAAGATCACCGCGTGGCACGACAACACCGCTGCCAAGAAGAGCAACCCGGACCCGACGCAGTGGATCGGCTGGGGCGACCGCACGGTGGACGAAATGGCCCACGCCTGGATCAACATCACCTACATGGGCGATGACGACTTCACCAAGGAAGTTGACGCCCGCAAGGCGAAGCTGGCGACCACGACCGAACGGCAGCAGCAGTAACTCGCTGGCCTGATTTTTCACCGAGGGGGTGCCAGCAACGGCACCCCCTCTTTGTTTGCGCAGGAGTTCAGATGAAGATCCGATTCATGGGGCGCACGGCCCTTGCTCTCGCGGCCACCGCCTGTCTGGCTGCCGGAACCCACGCCGCCGGGCAGCTCGTCATGGAGCCGCTCAAGGACGCAGGGCAGAACATCTATCCGGCCTTCGAAGGCTGGTACCAGAACGACGACGGCAGCTACACGCTGCTGGCCGGGTACTACAACCGCAACAAGAAGCAGACGCTCGACATCCCGATTGGCCCCGAAAACCGCATCGAGCCCGGTGGCCCTGATCAGGGTCAGCCAACCCACTTCACGGTTGGCCGCGGCTGGGGCACCATTGCCATCAAGGTGCCAAAAGACTTCGGCGACAAGAAGATCACCTGGACGCTGACGGCCAACGGCAGGACCGTGTCGGTGCCCTTCGGCCTCACCAAGGGCTACCAGATTGAGCCATACCTCGACGCCGCGATGGGCAACAAGCCGCCGGTGGTCAAGTTCTCCGAGAAGGGCGAAGCCCTCACCGGTCCGCCCAAGCTCTCTGCTTCAGGCATGGCCAGTGGTGTCGTCGGTGAGCCGGTGACGCTGTCCTACTGGGTCAGCGACGACGGCCACGAAGAGACGCCGACTGGTGGCTCCGCCGCGGCGCCACCCCCCGCCGGCGCGCCTGGTCCACCCCGTCGTCCGCGCGTGAGCACGACGCTCACCAAGTACCGCGGTCCCGGCACCGTGACGTTTGCCGACGCGACGCCGACGCTCGAAAAGGACAAGGTCACGACGACCGCGACGTTCTCGATGCCTGGTGAGTACTGGATCCGCATCGAAGGCAATGACACCTCGGGTGTGGGCGGTGGCGGATTCCAATGCTGCTGGACCACAGCGTTTATCAAAGTGACGGTGAAGGCCGCGTCAACCGGAGGTCGCTAGACTCCTCCGATTGTCTCGCACCAGGCGAGCCGCGCATCGGACCCAAGGCCGCGATTCATCGCTGATGGATCGCGGCCTTGTCATTTCTGCCGCGCACTCCAATTTTCCGGATCACGAGATCTCCGTTTGTATTGACGGAATATTTTCACAGGGGTAACGTCTTTGTTGCTCTTGGCGTCGAGAGCCCACGCTTGCACGTAGGGCCAGCGCGGTCGGACTGCTCTATGGCTGATTGGGGGAAAACTGATGGCGCGTAAGATTTTTGCAAGAACATTCTTTTTTGTAATCGCAAGCCTCGTGCTCGTGCCCGCCCTGGCGCACGCGCAGAGTGTGTTCACCGGAACCGTGAAAGACACCTCGGGCGCCGTGATGCCTGGTGTGACCGTCGAAGCCGCAAGTCCCGCCCTGATCGAGGCCGTGAAATCGGCCATCACCGACGAGAATGGCAGCTACCGCATCGGCGACCTGCGGCCCGGCACCTACAAGCTCACCTACACGCTGCCCGGCTTCAACACCGTCATCCGCGACGGGGTCGAACTGCAGGGTAATTTCACCGCGACGATCAACATTGACCTGAGCGTCGGCACGCTGCAGGAATCCGTCACCGTGTCCGGCGCTTCGCCGGTGGTGGACGTGCAGAGCAACGCCAAGCAGCAGGTGCTTACCCGCGACGTGCTGAACGCGGTACCGACATCCGGCACCATCCAGGGCCTCGGCCAGTTGGTCGTCGGCGTCACGCTGAATGTGCCCGACGTGGGCGGTTCACGCGCGATGCAGCAGACCTACTTCGCCGTGCGCGGCCAGGGCGGCGCGCAGACCGTGGTGCTGGTTGACGGCATGATGACCAACGGCCTGATGGGCGACGGCGCCGTGCAGGCGTACCACAACGAATCGATGACGCAGGAAGCCGTCTACCAGACGGCCGGCGGCAACGCCGAGACCCTCACCGGCGGCGTCAACATGAACCTGATCCCGAAGGACGGCGGCAATCAGTTCCGCGGCGGTGCCAAGGGCTTCAAGTCGCCCAAGGGCTGGCAGGGCGACAACCTGACCGACGACCTGCGCAAGCTCGGCGTCAGCGCCGTGGACAAGATCGACAACTTCTACGAGTGGAACGTCGAACAGGGCGGTCCCATCGTCAAGAACAAGCTGTGGTTCTTCGGCGCGTTCCGCCGCGCCAAGTACGACCGCCCGATCGCCAACACCTTCTATACGCCCGCTGGCGTGTCGTTCCCGGTTGGCTTCGCCGCCTGCCGCACGTCTGGCAACTGCGAACAAGGTATCTCGGACGAGAAAATGAACAACCCGGTCGTCCGCCTGACCTGGCAGGCGTCGGAACGCAACAAGATCGCGATCTACACGGACCGCGCACTCCGCCTGCGCGGCCACGCCATGGGCGCCAACACCGACCCGGCCACCGCCTCGGTAGTGTGGAACACCCCGAACTTCTCGACCGGTTCGCTGAAGTACACCTCGACCGTGTCTTCGAAGCTGCTGCTCGAAGTCGGCGCGTCGTATAACCGCGAGCGCTACGACAACCTGTACCAGCCCGGCATTCTGGCCGAGCGCGGCACGGCGGACTGGTACAAGAAGGTGCGCCACAACGACACCAGCACGGGCCTGCTGTGGGGTGCTTCCGGCGCGCAGTTGGGCAACTATCCCGACCGCTACAACCTGCAGGGTGCGGCGTCGTACGTGACCGGCGCGCACACCGTAAAGGTGGGCATGGCGCACCAGTTTGGTAAGTATCCCCGCTACAACAACGCCAACGGCGACATCTACCAGACCTACAACAACGGCGTGCCGACCCAGGTCAGCGTGCTGAACACGCCGCTGCGCGTCGAAGAGAACCTCGACACCAACTTCGGCGTTTATGCCCAGGACACCTGGAGCATGAACAAGTTGACGTTGAACTACGGTCTCCGTTACGACCTCAACAAGCAGACCATCGTCGGCCAGGCAGCACAGGTTGGGCGCTTCGCCAACGTGCCGGCCTACAGCGATATCGCCTTCCCGACGTGGCAGGACTTCTCGCCGCGGGTGTCGGTGGTGTATGACCTGGCTGGCAATGGCAAGACCGCCATTCGCGCCGGCTTCAACAAGTTCGTGACGGCGCAGACGACCGGCTTCGCACAGCTCTACAACCCGACCGCGTTGACCACTTTCGCGCTGCCGTGGACCGACGTGAACAGCGACGACATCGCCCAGGGCGAGCGTGGCTGTGCCTACCTGACCGCCGGCTGTGAAATCAACTTTGCCAACCTGCCCGCCACCTTCGGCGTTCGCTCGCTGGCGCAGTTTGATCCGGACATCAAGCGGCCGTACTCGATGGCCATGAACTTCGGCATCACGCGTGAGCTGTTCGCGGGCTTCTCGCTGGCGGCCGAGTACTACCGCATCGACTTCAAGAACCTCACGGTGCGCCAGAACTCGCTGCTGACCGCGGCGAGCTACAACCAGTTCAATGTCGTCAGCCCGCTGGACGGCACCGTGGTTCCGGCGTGGGTGATCAAGCCAGAGTTCCGCGGCCAGGTGGCCAACATCGACAGCACCAGTGACGAGATGAAGCGCAACTACAACGGCGTCGACATCAACTTCAACGCGCGCATGGCGCGCGGCGTCCGCGCCTTTGGCGGCTTCAACTTCGAGCGCTCGATCAACAACGTCTGCGTCTCGGCAGCCAGCGACCCGAACCGTTCGCTCTACTGCGACCAGTCGAAGAGCGACATCCCCTGGCAGAAGCAGTTCAAGGCCACCGTGGTGTACCCGATCAAGTGGGGCGTGCAGGTTAGCGGTTCGTGGCAGAGCCTGAACGGCTACCTCGCCGGCTCGGCGGCCCAGGCCTACGGCGGCTTCACGGCCGGCACCGGCTTCGACCGTCCCAACGGCCAGGCCACCTACTGGCAGCTGACCTCGACCACCCGCTACGCCGCCAACTGCACCGGCCCCTGCACGCCGGGCGGTCTGGTGTTGCCGGAACTCGCCGCCAGCGGCGTCGCTAACATCCAGGTGCCGCTCGTGGCCCCGGAGACCGAGTTCACCCCCCGCCTCAACCAGGTGGACTTCTCGGTGAGCAAGCGGTTCGACCTCGGCGCGTTCCGCATGACGCCGAAGATGGACCTCTTCAACGCCCTGAACTCGGACGACTACTCGTCGGTCAGCACCGTCCAGTACGGTGCGGCCACCTACATGCAGCCGTCAGTCATCATGCAGGGCCGCATCATCCGCGTCGGCGTGGATGTGAGCTGGTAGTTTCGGGCAGGCCAGACAGTAAGTAAGGCTGGTTGGGCGGGTGGGGTCATCCTCATCCGCCCGTCATTTTTTCTTATACTGGAGCCACACCGATGTTGCTCCACCTCGTGCTGGCTCTACAATTGGCGACCGTCGCCGATTTGGCTGGTAAGGCCGCCAATCCACTCGTCCTGCCGTCGGGCCAGGTCGCGAGCGTCCTGGTCTTCACGACCACCGACTGCCCAATCTCCAATCGCTACGCGCCGGACATCCACAGCCTCGCTGCGAGGTTCGCGAGCCAGGGCATTGCCTTCACCCTGGTATATCCCGTGGCCGCCGATACGCCTGCGGTGATTCGCGAGCACGTGAGGAAATTCGGCTATTCAATTCCCGTCGTGCGTGACCCCGCCCAGGAGTTGGTGAAGCACACCGGTGTGAAAGTGACTCCGGAAGTCGCAGTGATCGGCGCCGGCGGCGCGGTGTTGTACCGCGGCCGCATCGACGACCGCTACCTCGAGTTCGGCAAGGACCGGCCGCAGCCCACCGAACGTACGCTTGAGCGCGCACTGGACGCGATCGTTCAGGGTAAGGCAGTCCCCGTGCGCGTAACACAGGCGGTCGGCTGCTTTCTCCAGGACCTGATCAAGTGAGGCCTCACCGTCGGAGAGCGACGGCTTTCGTTCGGAGAGCGATGGATTTAGCCGTCGCTGTCACAGTCATGGCGACGGC
>CAMBHC010000173.1 GCA_945866285.1 Candidatus Sulfopaludibacter sp. SbA3
ATCGCGCCGCTTCACATTCTGCCGATTGGCCTTCAGGGCCGACTTGTTTCTCTTCGCCACGTCAAGGACCTCGATATCAAAGGGATGCTAAACACGTCATCGTATCATGCCGGCGGGCGCCTGCCGCGCCGAAGCCCCGAAGGGGCGCAGGCGGGTCAGCGTCGGCTGACCACCTCGTAGGCGCCCGATTCAGGGGGTTTGTTGGAATATCGGGCGACCGACTTGCCGTTAACCAGTTCCATCCACTTGTAGATGGCGTTCGGTGGGGCCGACGGGGCAGTCCCGGTGATTTTCTTCACGTAGGCCCTGGTTTCCTTGAAGGGCGGCACGTCGCCGTATTTTTCGACATTGCCCATACCGGCGTTGTAGGCCGCCAGCGCCAGTTCGACCTTTTGGTCGTAACGCACCAGCAGCCGCTTCAGGTAGGCCACGCCGCCGCGAATGTTCTGATCGGGTTCAAACGGATTGCTGACGCCCATCTCGAGAGCCGTCGCGGGCATCAACTGCATCAGGCCCATGGCGCCCTTGGTCGAGACGGCCGAGGGGTTGAAGGCCGATTCCACCTGGATGACGGCACGCACCAGATCAGCGGAGACGCCCATCCGGCGCGAATGCTCGTTGATGGAGGCGTCGTAGAGGGCACTCTTGAGGCTGGTCGGCAGAGGCTTCGTGGCGCGCACCGTGGCGGCCCCAGACACGGCGTAGGTTGTCATCGTCCCGCGGTCCACCCGCGGCTGGTCCGACAGCACGAGCTTGCCGTCCGCGTCGCGCCAGGAATAGATCTGGGCGGCGGCCGGCGAAGCTAAGCCAATGGCCAGGACGACGGCGAGCAATCCGCTCTTCAAGTACCCTCAGCTTACCTTATCGGCCGCGAGCAATTTCTCGACCAACCCGCGCGCTTCCTTCAGTAAATCAGCAATTTTTGCCGGATCTTTGCCGCCCGCCTCAGCGAAGTCAGCCCGGCCCCCGCCGCCGCCACCCACGATGGGCGCCAGCTGTTTCACGAGTTGGCCCGCTGCGGCCTTCTTGGCCACGTCAGGAGTCACCGTGGCGATCAGCGACACCTTCCCGTCTGGCATCGCCGCGGCCAGGATGACGATGCCGCTCTTGAGCCGCGACTTCAGGGTGTCGGCCAGGGCGCGCAGTGACTCCTTGTCCACGTCCTTGACCTCGTGGGCAATGAACGTGGTGCCGGCAATTTCCACCTGGTCCTCATCGTTGCCGCCGCCGGTGCCACCAAGCGCGAGCTTGGTCTTGAGCTGCTGGTTCTCCTTCTGCGTCTTGCTCAGGATCTGCTGCATGCCCTGAATGTAGAGCGGGACCTCCCCCCGCTTGGCCCCAGAAATATCCATCGCAGTCTTGACCTCATCGAGCGACTGCCGAGCGAGCTCGAGGGCGCCAAGTCCTGTGGCCGCCTCGATACGCCGAACGCCCGCCGCCACGCCAGACTCGGCGGTGATGAGCAGCGAGCCGATGTCACCCGTCGAGCGGACGTGCGTTCCGCCGCAGAGCTCCGTGCTGAACGATCCGTCGCCAACCGCGACCACACGCACCTTGTCGCCGTATTTCTCGCCAAATAGCGCCATCGCGCCAGAGGCAATGGCGTCCTGCGTGTTGCGCACGGCCGTGTTGACCGTGTCGTTCTTCAGGATCGCGGCATTGACGATGCGTTCCACTTCGACGAGTTGTTCGGCGGTGACCGCCGAGAAGTGCTGGAAGTCGAAGCGCAGGCGGTCGGTGGAGACGAGCGAGCCGGCCTGCTTCACGTGCGGGCCCAGCACCTTGCGCAGCGCCGCGTGCAGCAAGTGGGTGGCCGTGTGATTGCGGCGGGTGGCATCTCGCCGTTCCACGTCAACGTGCGTCGTCACCAGGTCGCGAAGGGCGAGCCGGCCTTCGATGTTTTCTACGCGGTGCACGCGCGGCAGGCCCGGGCCGAGGCGCGACACGCCGGTGACGCGCGAGCGCTGTCCTGACGCGGGCTCCATCCAGCCCTGGTCCGAGACCTGGCCGCCGGCTTCCAGGTAGAACGGCGTCTTGCCAAGTGCGACGTAGCCGTTCTCGCCGGCCTCGAGCGAGACGACCGACGCCTTCTGGTCGTTGAACAGCGCCAGCACTGGAACGCCTTTCAACGTGGTCTCCGCATAGCCATCGAAGTGATCACCGACCGCGCGGAGTTCCTCGCGCTCGTTGTCCGCCATGAAGGAGAAGTCGTCGCCCTTCTTGCTTTCGAACGAGCTGCCGGCGCGCGCCTTGGCCTTCTGGCCATCCATGGCGGCATCGAATCCTTCGGCGTCAAACGTCAGTCCCTGGTTGCCGGCCAAGTCCTCGATGAAGTCGCGGGGCAGGCCGAAGGTGTCGTACAGCTTGAACGCCTCGTCACCCGGAACAACTTTCGTCGTCCTGGCCGCGCGCTCCAGCACTTCCTCGAGGCGTGGCAGGCCGCCGGTGAGCACGGCGTCAAACCGTTCCTCTTCGCTCTTGATCACCAGTACGACCGAGTCGCGCCCGGCCTTGAGCTCCGGATAGGCGTCGCCCATCTCGCGGATCAAGACGTCGGCGAGGGAGAACAGGAAGGGCTCGTGCATGCCGAGCTTGCGGCCATGCCGCATGGCCCGGCGCATGATTTTGCGGAGCACATAGCCCCGCCATTCGTTCGATGGCACGACGCCGTCGGCAATCAGGAAGGTCGCGGCCCGCACGTGATCGGCGACCACGCGCATGGAGATATCGGTGGCCGACATCGACTTGCCGTAGACGTGCCCGGACGTCTCGCCGATGGCCGTCAGCAGGGGCATGAACAGCGGCGTGTCGTAGTTCGACACGGTGCCCTGCATGACCGCCGAGATGCGCTCGAGGCCCATGCCGGTGTCGATCGACGGCGCGGGCAGTGCCGTGAGCACGCCCTGATCGTCGCGTTCGAACTCCATGAACACGTTGTTCCAGATCTCGACGAACCGCTCGCTGCCAGACTCGACATCCACCACGAAGTTACCGGTGCCGGGGACCGCGGCGCCACGATCCACATAGATCTCTGAGCAGCGGCCACACGGGCCGGTGTCGCCCATGGCCCAGAAGTTGTCGGCCATGCCGAGTTCGCCAATGTGGTCGGCTGGGACAAAGTCGAGCCAGCGCTGGTAGGCGTCCTCGTCGCGTGGAATGCCGGGCGCGCCCTTGAACACCGTCACGTACAGGGTAGCCGGATCCAGCTGCCATTCCTTGGTTAGCAGGTTCCACGCCAGCTCGATGGCGTCGTGCTTGAAGTAGTTGCCAAACGAGAAGTTGCCGAGCATCTCGAAGAAGGTGTGGTGGCGCAGCGAGGGGCCGACGTTGTCAAGGTCGTTGTGCTTGCCGCTGACGCGCATGCATTTCTGCGAGGTCGTGGCGCGGTTGTAGTCGCGCTTCTCGCGGCCGAGGAACACGTCCTTGAACTGGTTCATCCCGGCGTTGGTGAACAACAGGGTGGGGTCATCGCCAGGCAACAGGGGGCTGCTGGGGACCACGCGGTGGCCGTGCTGCTCGAAGTATTTCAGGAACGAGGCGCGTATTTCGCGGGGATGCATCCCCCTATTGTAAGGGCTCTGCCTACCGGTCCGGATTGCCTTTGAATCGCCTCATGATGGCGTCGAACGTGAACCCCTGCGCGGCGAGGCTACGGAGGATGCGGGCGCGGCTTTTCTCGTCGAGGTGCTTGGGGTCCTGCCCGCGCAGGCGGCGCTCGAAGGCGCGGTCCAGCAGGGCGCCCTCGTCGACCTCTTCGAATACTTCGTTGACGGCCGCCTCGGCGACCTCGCCGTCGATGCCCAGGGTGCGCAATTTCTGGATGACACGCGCCCGGCCGCGATGACGAATGGTGCTTTCCATGCGGGCGGCGGCCAGGGCCACGCGGCGGTCGTTGATCGTGCCGTCCAGCCGGAGGCGTTCGACGGCGGCTTCGATCTCGTCGGCCTCGAACTCTCGCCGTGCCAGGCGGGTTCGGATCTGTGCTTCAGACAGCTCACGCCGCGAAAGCATGGTCAGCGCGACGATGTAGGCGTCTGCCATTTACGGATTCCGTAAAGGGGGAGCAGGTCCGCTCTACTTCCCGAACCGGGTGATCTCGGGCTTGGGAGCGGGCTTGGCGGCCGTCGGCGCCGGCTTGCCCGGCCCGGCGAACACCGTGCCCGCCATCTGGTCGCGCGAGATGTCGGCGGTGGTCGATATGCCCTGCACCCTCAGCTTGAACTCGTCCACGTTCGACGCCCAACGCAGCGCCTCGTCGTAGCCGATGAGGTCATCCTGGAACAGGCTGAAGATCGACTGGTCGAACGTCTGCATGCCGTACTGCGACGTGCCCTGGGCGATGGCGCCGGCGATCAGGTGCGTCTTGTCTTTGTCGACCACGCAGTCCTTGATGAACGGTGTAGCCACCAGCACTTCGACCGCGGGGGCGCGACCGGTGCCGTCCTGGCGCGGGATCAGGCGCTGCGCGATCGACGCCCTCAGCACCGAAGCCAACTGCAGGCGGATTTGTTTTTGCTGATGCGGTGGGAACACCGAGATGATGCGGTTGATGGTTTCGGTGGCATCCAGTGTGTGCAGCGTCGAGAACACCAGGTGGCCGGTCTCGGCCGCATGCATCGCGGTCTCAATCGTCTCCATGTCGCGCATTTCGCCGACCAGGATCACGTCAGGATCCTGCCGCAGGGCGCTGCGCAGGGCATAGGCGAACGACCGCGTGTCGACGCCGATCTCGCGCTGGTTGATGATGCACTGGTTGTCGCGGTGCAGATACTCGATCGGGTCTTCGATCGTGATTACGTGCGATGTGCGCGTCTTGTTGATGTGATCGATCATCGCGGCGAGCGTCGTGCTCTTGCCGCTGCCGGTGGTACCAGTCACCAGCACCAGGCCGCGCTCCGCTTCGGCGATCTTCTTGAGCACCGGCGGCAGGCCCAGCTCGTCGAGGGTGTTGACCTTGACCGGAATCACGCGCAGCACACAGCCGATCGTGCCGCGCTGCTGGAACACGTTGCAGCGGAAGCGGCCCAGGCCGGGGACGCTGTAGGCCAGGTCCACTTCCTGCGAGTCCTTGAACTTCTGGCGCTGGGCGGTCGACATGATCGATGCGGCCATCTCGACCAGGTCTTCATGATCGAGCTGCTTCTCCTCTGACAGTGTCAGCAGGTGGCCGTGGACGCGCGCCATCGGGTAACTGCCGACCTTGAGGTGCAAGTCGGAGGCGCCTCTCTCGACAGCGAGCTTCAGCAGGTCATTGACGTGCATCGATTCTCCCCTCTAGCGTACCCCGACCGTGGCGTTCCCCGACTGGGCCACCGTCGCGTTCGCGGAGGTGGGGGTCAGCCAGCCGTGCGTGTCGGGCTGGTCACCGTGCAGAATACCGAAGAAGCGCGCCTGGAGCGCCTCGGTGACGGGGCCGCGCGTGCCTTTACCAACGGTGATTCGGTCAAACGATCGGATCGGGGTGATCTCGACGGCCGTGCCGCAGAAGAACGCTTCGTCCGCCAGGTACAGGAACTCGCGCGGGATGGACGTCTCCCGCACGGTGAAGCCCAGGTCACTCGCCAGGGTGATGACACTCTCGCGCGTGATGCCCTGCAGCACGGACGAGCCGAGCGAGGGCGTGTAGATCACGTTGTCGCGCACCAGGAACAGGTTCTGGCCGCTGCCTTCGCTGAGCAGGCCCCTCTCGTCGAGCGCCACCGCGTCGGTATAGCCGTCGATCAGCGCCTGCATCTTGATCAGCGCGGAGTTGGCGTAGTTGGCCGTGCCCTTGGCGAGTGCCGGCAGCGTGTTCGGTGCCAGGCGCGTCCACGAGCTGACGCCGACGTCAATGCCCTGTTCGAGGGCCTCGGCGCCCATCATCAGGCTCCACTCCCACACCACCACCGACGCGTCGACGGGGCAGGGCCGCGGGTCGAGCGTGAGCGAGTCGTAGCCGCGGTAGACCAGGGGACGGATGTAGCAGCTCTTGAAGCCGTTGACGTGCACCGTGTCGAGCACTGCCTGTGACAGTTCCGCCTGCGACCACTGCGGTTCCATCCGATAGACGCGGCAGGAGTCCATCAGGCGACGCATGTGCGGCTCAAGGCGGAAGACGTTGGTGCCGGTCTTGGAATCGTAGGCGCGGATGCCCTCGAAGACGCCGGTGCCGTAGTGGAGCGCGTGGGAGGCCACATGGATCGTGGCGTCTTGCCAGTCCACCAACGACCCGTTCATCCAGA
>CAMBHC010000174.1 GCA_945866285.1 Candidatus Sulfopaludibacter sp. SbA3
ATGACAATCGCAATGCCACATGTTCCGCAAGCGCGAGGCCGAATCGAAGCGCCCGGTCGCGCCGGCCAGTGCTCCCGCACCGCCGACCTCGGTGCAGACGGTTCCCTCGGCCGAACTCCCCCGCTGATGCCTCGGCGGGACTAAAGTCCCGCCCTGCTGGCATCGAAACCAGCCCCTTTTACAATCTCTGACGCCCCGAGTGGGCGGGACGCTGATATCATCTCGCCCCATGCATGCTTTGTATGTGTTGCTCCCCGCGTTGTGCGTCCTGGCCATCGCGTATCGCTACTACAGCGCGTTTCTGGCGACCAAGATCTTCATGCTGGATGACGCCAGGAAGACCCCAGCCCACACAAAGAACGACGGCGCCAACTATTTCCCCACGACCAAGTGGGTAATGTTCGGCCACCACTTTGCTGCCATCACTGGAGCCGGCCCGCTGGTCGGCCCCATGCTGGCGGCGCAGTTCGGCTACGCGCCGGGCTTCATCTGGCTGGTCGCCGGCGTGTGTCTGGCCGGTGCGGTCCACGACTCCATCGTGATGTGGGCCTCGGTGCGGCGTGGCGGACGGTCGCTGCCCGACATCGTCAGGCAGGAGATCAGCCCGTTCACGGGGTTCATCGCCTCCATTGCCATCCTGTTCATCCTGATAATCGCGATTGCCGGCCTGGGCATCACGTTCGTCAATGCCCTGTCGGACAGCCCGTGGGGTGTCTTCACCATTGCCATGACCATCCCGCTGGGCATGTTCATGGGCATGTGGATGTATGTGTGGCGCAAGGGCAAGATTCAGGAAGCCACCATCATCGGCGTGATCGGCCTGCTGCTGGCGGTGGTCGGCGGCGAACCGCTCAACCACCACGACTCGTGGCTCGGCAGCTTCTTCCGCCTCTCGCGCACCGAGATCGTCGTCGCGCTGTGCATCTACGGCTTCGCGGCCTCGATGCTGCCGGTGTGGATTCTGCTGTCGCCGCGCGGCTACCTCAGTTCGTTCACGAAGATCGGCACCATCATCTTGCTGGCGTTCGGCGTGATCATCGTCAATCCGGAATTTCAGATGCCGGCATTCAGCGAGTTCATCGGTGGCGGCGGCCCGATTATCCCGGGCCCGATGTTCCCGTTCTGCTTCATCACCATTGCCTGCGGCGCCATCTCGGGCTTCCATTCGCTAATCAGTTCGGGCACCACCTCGAAGATGATCGACAAGGAAACCGACATCAGGCCCGTCGGCTACGGGGCGATGCTGGTCGAAGGCGTGGTCGGCATCATGGCGCTGATTGCCGCTTCGTCGATGGCTCCAGGCGATTACTTCGCCATCAACACGAGCCCGGCGACCTACGCCGCCATGACGTTCCAGGGACAGACGCTGCAACCGGTGCACCTAGCGGAGATCGAAGCGGCGGTCGGCGAAGTGGTGACGGGACGCACCGGTGGCGCAGTGTCACTGGCGGTCGGCATGGCGCAGATCTTCTCGAAGCTCCCCGGCATGTCGGGCCTGCTGTCGTACTGGTACCACTTCGCGATCATGTTCGAGGCGCTGTTCATCCTGACCACGATCGACTCCGGCACGCGGGTCGGGCGCCTGCTGCTCCAGGAGTTCATGGGGAGAGCCTACAAACCGTTCGCGCAGCCCAGTAATCTGCTGGGCGGCGCCATCGCAACGGGCTTGATGGTTGCCGGATGGGGTTACTTCATCTACACCGGCCAGATCAGTACGATCTGGCCGATGTTCGGCGTCGCCAACCAGTTGCTGGGCATGGTGGCACTGGCGGTCGGCACCAGCATCCTGATCAACATGGGCAACAAGAAGTACATCTGGGTGACCCTGGTGCCGTTCACTTTCCTTGGAACCAACACGCTCTACGGCGGGTTCCTGAACGTGCGCGATAACTACTACCCGCTCGCGATTGGCGCGAACGCGGCGCGGAACACCGAAGGCTGGATTCTCACCATCTGCACCACCGTCATGATGGTGCTGGCGGTGATTGTGCTTGGAGCGGCGGTCCAGAAGTGGGCCAGCGTGCTGAGCGGCGGTCCGGTGCCGGAAACGGCCGAGCAAAAGGGATGAGGGTGGTGGACGCCGGCCTGAAGCTCATGGCCGGTGTGTCTCTTTACCGTATGTCCGTGTTGTTCTACCTGGTGGCCCTGGGGTGGCTGGGGTCGGCGTCCGTGGCCTCGGCGCAATACCAGCGTCCGCAGACCGAGTCGGTCGGGGAGCAGTACCACATTGAGCTGACCTACGGCTGGTGGGACGCGTCCCCGTCACTGATCGTAAACTCCGAGTCGCTGAACATCCTCGGGAGCGACGTGGACCTGATCCAGGACCTCGGCATCGAGCAGAAGAAGCTCGGCAAGATCAACGTGGTCCTGCGTCCCGGCAAGAAACATCGCCTGCGCTTCGAACGCCTGCCAATCCACTACGAAGCCGACGCCACCGTGAAGCGGTCGTTCGTCTTCAACGGCCAGAACTTCAACGTCGGCCTGCCGGTGCAGACCGTGGCCAACTTCGACACCTACCGCTTCGGCTACGAATACGACTTCATCTATAAGCCCAAGGGCTTCTTTGGCGTGCTGTTCGACCTGAAATACACCGACGTCAACGTCGAGCTCAACAGCCCGATCGGCGCGGAGTTCACCAAGGCCATCGCGCCGATCCCGACCATCGGCTTCGTCGGCCGGGTGTATCCGCACCGGAATCTGGCCATCAACGGCGAGTTCTCGTTGTTCCGAATGCCCGAGGGCCTGGCGACGAAGCTCGAGGGGGGCGGCACGTATACCGACTACGACTTCAACGCCACCTACAACTTCAACCGCTACGTCGGGGCGCAGCTCGGCTACCGCAAGGTCGACATTTCCTACGACGTCGACAACGATACCGGCGCCCTGAAGTTCACGGGCCTCTACTTCGGGAGTGTGATTCGGTATTAGGAAGCTCCGCCTAAAGGCGGAGGCTAGACGGTGTGGTGTCCGGCTTCAGCCGGACCTTACTGCTTGCGCGCCAAGCACATCAGCGAGCTGCCGACCGGCATGTTGACCGCCCGCAGTGCCAAGGCTTCTAACGACACTAAGGCCGTCAAGGCGGCGTTGATGGGCGCGGCGGGCACGGTGATCTCTCCCTCGCCGGCCGGCACCTGGCCATCCTTCGCCGACAGGCGGTGCCACAGGCGCACGGGCAGCATGATCGGCAGCAGGCTGGCGTGATCGAACGTCAGCCGCTCGATCCGGAATCCACCACCCTCAACAATCATCCGCAACCGCGATGGCGTGTAACGGCGGACCTCTTCGGACAGCACGGAGTGCCGGCCATGCAGGATCTCCAGCGCCGCGACGTGAAGTAACAGCCAACCACCTGGCTTAAGCACACGCCACATCTCGGCGATGGCGTCGCGTTCCACCGCATCCGGCAGGCACTGGAAGACGTCGAACGACGTGACGAGGTCGAACGTTTCGGTGGCAAACGGAATCTGCGCGATGCTGGCCTGGGCCACGTGGTGGCCGTGCTCGCGCGCGAACGCGGGACCAATGCCGGTGAGATCAAACCCCACCGCCCGTCCGTACGGCCGCAGCATGTCGAGATTGGAACCCGTGCCACACCCGCAGTCGAGAATGCGCGGCGCGACGACACCGGCCGTGGCCCGCGCAATCGCCGGCGACATGTACTGCCGGAATCCACGAAACCAGAAGTGCGATTGTTCGGCGCGATAGGTCAGTTCAAGTAAGCGATCCACGGCAGGTAAATACAGGTGGATCAACATGTTACCATACCGACCTGATGCGCTTTCGAGGCTCCCGCGAGCTGGTTCTGGTGGTGCTTGGCGCAGTGCTGCTCGCCTGCCTGATGACCTATCCGCTCATCGTCGGCTTCGATCACGTCGGTCGCGTCGACAACAATGATGGGCGCTGGAGCATCTGGGTCGTGTCCTGGGTGGCGCACGCGCTGACCACCGACCCGGCACAGCTGTTCCGCGCCAACATCTTCTATCCGCACCAGGACGCACTGGCGTATTCCGAAGCGAACATCGCTGCCGGCGTGGTTGGTGTGCCGGTGTGGTTGCTCACCAAGAATCCATACGCGACTCACAACTTCGTGCTGCTGGTCTCGTTTGTGGTTTCGTTTGCCGGCGCCTACTACTTGTGCCGGTACCTGACGGGTAGCCGGCAGGCCGCGATGGTGGCTGGGGTGCTGTTCGCGTTTTGCCCGTTCGTGTTTGTCCGCTTCGCGCACATCCAGTTACTACTGGTGGGCGGCTTGCCATTCTGCATGCTGGCGTTTCATCGGCTGGTTGACCGGACGACGGTGGGCCGCGCGGTGGCGCTTGGCGCCATCCTGTGGTTGCAGGGCCTGGCGTGCGCCTACTACGGCATCTTTGGCGGCATGGCGGTCGGCATCAGCAGCATCGTCATTGCCATCACGCGTGGCCGCTGGCGCGAGTGGCGATACTGGGCAGCAATCGGTGGAGCGGCCGTCGTATCGATTGCACTCACGGCCCCGTTCTTCCTGCCCTACATCACGCTGCAGCGCGAAACCGGATTCGCGCGCACGCTCGAGGGCGCCCAGACGTATTCGGCGAACTGGGCGGCCTGGACGGCGTCGGGGGCCTGGGCCCATCGCTGGGCGCTCGATCCCAGCCGCAGCGAAGTGCTGTTCCCTGGTGCCGTCGCGCTCGTGCTCGGTCTGGCTGGCGCGTTTGTCGGGTGGCAGCTGACCACGGCCGCCGCTCAACGCGCGGCCACGACCGAAACGCGACTCGATCGCGGCGTCGTGCTGTCGTACATCATCACTGGCCTGGTGTCGTTCTGGATCACCTTTGGTCCAAAGGCCGGGTTGTACTCGGTGCTCTACGCCACGGTGCCGGTGTTTTCGTTCCTTCGCGCGCCGGGTCGCACCGGCATCGTGGTCGCGTTGTGCCTGACCGTCCTCGCCTCGATCGCCATTGCCCGGCTGCTCGAGCGCCGGCGGCATGCGGGGTGGATGGCGGCGGGGCTGATGATTGTGGCGGTGGCCGACCTGGTCCAGGCGCCGATCGGGCTGCGCGAAGCGCCACCTACACCCTCGGCGTATCAGGAGTTAGCGCGCCTGCCGGTGGCGCCGGTCGCGGTCTTCCCTTACTGGGCCAACAACCTCAACTACCATGGCCACGCCGAATACATGCTGGCGTCAACGGCGCACTGGCAGCCACTGATCAACGGCTACAGCGACCACATCCCGCAGGACTTCCGCGACAACAGCCTGATCTTGCGCGGCTTCCCCACCCTGGAATCATTCGCCGTGCTCGAGCGCCTCGGCGCCAGGTATGTCGTGTTCCACCTGGGGCGCTATGCCGGTCCCTCTCACGAAGAAGTGCTCGGCAAGATTGAGGCTTTCGCGAATTACCTCAGGCCGATCGACAAAACCGGCGACGTCTGGCTGTTTGAAATCGTCGGCTGGCCACGCTAGCAGCCTGTCTCCGTAATCGGCGTTGCATCTGCGGCCTAGCGCGACAACGCCGCCAGCCGGCGGTCGGCTTCCTGCAGCGTCTCGGTGCGCTTCGAGAAGCAGAACCGCACGGTCTGCGGCGCCGAAGCCGGGTCGATGTAGAAGCTGCTGCCGGGAATTGTGGCGACGCCGACGTCCTTGATTAAGTGCAGCGCGAATTCCGTGTCGCTGGCAAACCCGAACTTCGCGACATCCACCATCACGTAGTACGCGCCACCGGGCTGATAGGTGGCGAAGCCGTGCCTGGTCAGGATCTCGAGCATCAAGTCGCGCTTGGCCTGGTAGTCGGCGGCCAATGCCACGTACGACTCCGGCGGCATCGATAGCGCGACCACGCCGGCATCCATGAACGGCGTCGGCGCCACCACAGTCAGGAAGTCGTGAATCTTGCGGATGCCACCAGTGAGTGCGGCTGGTGCGATGGCCCACCCGATGCGCCATCCCGTGACGCTGTATGTCTTCGACAGGCCGCTGGTGACAACGGTGCGATCCGCCATGCCGGGGAGTGATGCGATCGAGACATGCGGCCGCGCGTCGTAGACGATGCGCTCGTAGATCTCGTCGGAGATCGCGAGGACGTCCCACTGCAGGCACAGGCTCGCGATCCTCTCGAGCTCCTCGCGCGTACATACCTTACCGGTGGGATTGTTCGGCGAGTTGATGACGATGGCGCGGGTGCGATTAGAGAAGGCGCGCTTCAGTTCATCAGGATCGAAGGTCCATTCAGGCCCG
>CAMBHC010000175.1 GCA_945866285.1 Candidatus Sulfopaludibacter sp. SbA3
TGGCTGATCACAAGGGGACCGGCACCGGTACCGCGGATTACGACGAAGGCCCCAGAACCTATGATTTCCTGGTGGAATCCGCCAGCCTGGACTGGAAGTTCCGGGTGGATGAGACGACCGGCAGCTATGCCCCCGGCGCCAGGCAACCCTGAAGGGTTCTACAACAGGGCAGGACTATGGCGCTCTTTAGCCGCCACAGATGCCGCTGATTTTGGGTATTCTTGTCGGGTGTCACACACTCCGTATTCCCGTCTTGCCTTAGTCCTCCTGGCTCTGGCCACGGCCACGGCCGCCGCATGTGCCACGGCCTCCAGCAGTTCACCACCGGTCACCCCGATCCTGCAGCCCGGCGCGCCCGGCCAGGAGACCAAGGCGATTGGCGTCGCGGCGGCAACTGACCTGTCGAAGGTCCGCTTCACGGCCGCCGACGCCAAGTTCATGCAGGGCATGATTGGCCACCACGCGCAGGCCGTCGAAATGGTGGCGCTGATTCCGACGCGCACGCAAAACCAGTACATGAAGATGCTCGGCCAGCGCATTGATATCTCGCAGGCTGACGAGATGAACATGATGCGCGGGTGGCTCGAGGCGCGCGGCCAGGCCATTCCCGGCCCGCACGCGCATCATGAACCAGGCGGCATGATGCCCGGCATGCTCACGGACCAGGAGATGACGGCGCTGGCCGCCGCCAAGGGCGTCGAGTTCGACCGCCTCTTCCTGATGGGCATGATTAAGCACCACATGGGCGCCATCACGATGGTGGACGAACTGTTCAAGACGCCGGGGGCCGGACAGGATGGCGAGATCTTCGCCTTCGCCTCCGATGTGGATTCCGATCAGCGTATGGAAATTGACCGTATGGGCGCAATGCTCAAGGAGCTTCAGAAATGAAATCGGTTGCGACGAAAGTCTTTGCTCTCTCCGCGGTAGTGCTCTCACTCGCCGTCGCCGGCAATGCCCAGCAGAAGCCGATGGATCCCAAGGATCCCCGCACCGGCCTGAAGCCGGGCCTGCGCGATGCGGGCATCGCCGCCAGCGGCATGGAACTGGTCGCCACGCGGCCGCGCGCCGAAGGCTTCTACGATCCCAAGAACCCTGCTGGTGAAGCGATGCCGGCCGAGCGCCCCGCCGGCGCCCCCGCACCCGCCCCACCTGTCGCACCCGCCCCACCCGCCCCGGGCGCGGCTCCCCGTCCGGCCACGCCGCCGGGACCCGGTGCCCTCGACTTCGCCAACTCCGACATCGCCTTCAGCGGCCAGCGGATGGTGATCGGCAACTTCCACGGCTTCAACGCCTACGACATCGAGAGCGTGAAGAGCCCGAAGCTGCTCGCCTCGGTGGTGTGCCCCGGCGGCCAGGGCGACGTGTCGATCTACGGCAACCTGCTGTTCATGTCGGTGGAACAGACCCGCGGCCGCCTCGACTGCGGCGTGCAGGGCGTGCAGGAACCGGTGAGCAAGGAACGCTTCCGCGGCGTCCGCATCTTCGACATCACCGACATCACCAAGCCGAAGCAGGTCGCGGCCGTGCAGACGTGTCGTGGTTCACACACCCACACGCTGGTCCCCAAGGACAAGCAGACGCTTTATGTCTACGGTTCTGGTACCGGTGGCGTGCGCTCGGGTGAAGAGCTGCAGGACTGCTCGGCCGGCGACCCGAAGGACAACCCGAACACCGCGATGTTCAGCATCGACGTGATTGAAGTACCGCTCGGCGCCCCCGAGAAGGCGCGCGTCGTCAACCGCCCGCGCATTTTCATGGACGAGAAGACTGGCGCCATTGCCGGCCTGAATCCCGGTGGCGACAGCGGGCCTGGCACCCAGCGCACCAGCACCACCAACCAGTGCCATGACATCACCGTGTTCCCCGAAGTGGGCCTGGCCGCCGGTGCCTGCTCGGGTAACGGCATCCTGCTCGACATCTCCAATCCGGCCAGCCCGAAGCGCCTCGATTTCGTGTCGGACAAGAACTTCGCCTACTGGCACTCGGCCACGTTCAACAACGACGGCACCAAGGTGATCTTCACCGACGAGTGGGGCGGCGGCACCCGTCCGCGCTGCCGTGCGACGGATCTCCCCAACTGGGGCGCCAACGCGATCTTCAACATCGTCAACAAGAAGATGGAGTTCGGCGGCTACTTCAAGATGCCGGCGGCGCAGACCGAGACGGAAAACTGCGTGGCGCACAACGGTTCGCTGATCCCCATCCCCGGCCGCGACATCATGGTGCAGGGCTGGTACCAGGGCGGCGTCTCGGTGTTCGACTTCACTGACGCGGCGAACCCCGTTGAGATCGCCTACTTCGACCGCGGTCCGCTCGATGCCAAGAACCTGATCGTCGGCGGCTACTGGTCCACCTACTGGTACAACGGCAACCTGTACGCGTCGGAAATCGCGCGCGGCATGGACATCTTCAAGCTGCTGCCCACGCAGTACCTGTCGCAGAACGAGATCGACGCCGCCACCCAGTGGCGCGTAAACGAGTTCAACGCGCAGAACCAGCCGCTGGTGAAGTACCAGCCGACGACGGCCGTCGCGAAGTCGTACGTGGATCAGCTGAACCGCACGAAGGGCCTGTCGGCCGAACGCGCCAAGGCCGTGATCGATGGCCTGGCCAAAGTCGATGAGCTGCGCACCGGCAAGGAACGCAACGCCGCCGCCGCGCTCGCCGCGCTCGACGCGGTCGCCGACCAGGTCGCCGCGGATGCCAAGGCCGCCAAGGGCCGCGACGCCATTCGTTTGCAATCACTGTCTGACACGTTGAAGGGCCGCACGGCGCGGCTTCGGTAATGTAGCCTCCGCCTTTAGGCGGAGCTTTCGAGGGTCGACTATGAAACTAGTGAAGATTTTCGCCGGCGCCGCGCTGGTCGTTTCGGCCATCGCGGTTGGACAGGCGCAACAGCCGGCCGCACCGGCACAGCAGCCCGCGGCCCCCACGGACGGGCGGCCGCCACAACCGCCGGAGCCGGTGCCGTCCGCCGACCTGCCACGGCCGTCGACCACCGATCCGCGTGCCAACCTGAAGCCCGGTGGCCCGGGCGAGAAGGCAGCCGAGGCGTCTTGGAACATGGAGCTGGTATCGAACCTGCCGAAGCCATCGGGCTTCTTCGATCCCGCCCTGCCACTAGGGACCCGCGCGCCTGAGCCGCCGCCCCTGCCGGCCGGCGCGCCGCGAACACCGCCGAACCCGAACCAGCTGGCGTACACCAATTCCGACCTCGCGTTCAGCGGCAACAACGTGATCGTCGGCAACTACCACGGCTTCAACACCTACAACATCGAGCGCGCCAACAAGCCGCAGCTGATCGCCTCGGTGGTCTGCCCCGGCGGCCAGGGCGACGTCTCGACGTGGGGCAACTTGCTGTTCATGTCGGTGGAACAGACCCGCGGCCGCCTCGACTGCGGCCTCCAGGGTGTGGTGCCGCCGGTCAGCAACGAGCGCTTCCGCGGCGTCCGCATTTTCGACATCACCGACCTGAAGAATCCGAAGCAGGTCGCCGCGGTGCAGACCTGCCGCGGCTCGCACACGCACACGCTGGTTCCCGATCCAAAAGACAAGAGCCACATCTTCCTGTATGCGTCGGGCACGGGCGGCGTGCGCTCGGGTGAAGAACTCGAAGGCTGCTCCGGCAAGGATGCCAAGGAAGACCAGAACACGTCGCTGTTCAGCATCGACGTGATCGAGGTGCCGATCGCAGCGCCCGAAAAGTCGCGCATCGTCAACCAGCCGCGCCTGTTCGCCAGCGACAACAACATCGCCGGCCTGTGGATGGGCGGTGACCACGGCCCCAACACCCAGCGCACCAGCACCACCAACCAGTGCCACGACATCACGGTCTACTCGGAGATCGGCCTGGCCGCCGGCGCCTGCTCGGGCAATGGCATCCTGATGGACATCAAGGATCCGCGGAACCCGAAGCGCCTTGATTTCGTGTCGGACAAGGGTTTTGCCTACTGGCACTCGGCCACGTTCAACAACGACGGCACCAAGGTGCTCTTCACCGACGAGTGGGGCGGCGGCGGCCGGCCGCGCTGCCGCGCGGTCGATCCCCTGACCTGGGGCGCCGACGCCATTTACGACATCGTCGACGGCAAGCTGATTCACAAGGGCTACTACAAGCTGCCGGCGGCGCAGAGTGAACAGGAGAACTGCGTGGCGCACAACGGCTCGCTGATCCCGGTCCCCGGCCGCGACCTCATGGTGCAGGCGTGGTACCAGGGCGGCCTGTCGGTGTTCGACTTCACCGATTCAGCGAACGCGAAAGAGATTGCCTATTTTGACCGTGGCCCGATCAACGGCGACGCCATGCTGTCGGGCGGCTACTGGTCAACCTACTGGTACAACGGCAACCTCTACGGATCGGAGATGGCCCGCGGCATCGACGTCTTCAAGCTGAAGCCCAGCGAGTTGCTGTCGCAGAACGAGATCGATGCGGCCATGCAGTTCCGGCTGCAGGAGTTCAACTCGCAGAACCAGCCCAAGGTGGTGTGGCCCGCTTCGTCGGCGGTCGCCAAGGCCTACCTGGATCAGTTGAACCGCAACAAGGCCATCTCGGCCGCTCGTGCAAGCGCGGTACTGAGCAGCCTGTCGAAGGTTGACCAACTGCGCACCGGTAAGGAAGGCAGCGCCAAGGCGACGCTCGAGGCGCTCGACGCGGTGGCGGCACAGGTCGAAGGCGATGCGAAGGCGGCCACCGGCCGCGACGCCGCGCGCCTGAAGGCCCTGGCCGAAACCCTCAAGGGCCGCGCCCAGGCCCTGCGCTAATTCCGCCGGTGGCGGCAACCATTCATGGTTGCCTGGCAAAGGGCCGCCTGTCAGGCGGCCCTTTGCTTTTGTCGGGACGTTGATCGGCTACTGCGCCAGCGCGAGGGCACGGTTAAGGACCGCGGCCAGGCGCACGCCGCCAAGCGCCAGGCGCTCATCGACCACGCCGATGTGCTTCTGGTAGTACGCCTCGTCGATGTTGGTGTCGTTCGCCACGAGCGCCGCCCGGCCCAGGACAAACGACTGCTCCGCCCAATCCTTCGGCGTGCCGACCGGTTGCTGGAACCACCCCTTCTGCTTGATGAGCGCCTCAAGAGCAGCGACGTAGGCCTGGTCTGCCAGGTCGCGGCGCGCGATCAGGCGGCTGTCCCACACGGAGTGCAGGTTGCACGGCAGTGGCGGCCGCGACGGATCATTGCCGCAGTTGCTGTTCCCAAACACCCGCACGATTACGTCGTTGCCGCCACGCCCCACGCCAAGCGCATGGAACGGCTGATGGAGGTCGCCGATGAAGTGGATCAGGAACTTCAACGCCGTCGCGCGATCGGCGCGATCGAGTTTGGTGTCGGCCGTGCGCTGCTCGAAGTACGTGATGCGATCGACGGCGCAGTCGCGCCACGTGTCGTTGCGGCTGCCGGCTGATACCCCGGCCGCACGCGGGCAATCGCGGTCGCGATCGTAGCCGCTCGCGGTCGGCGGGATGTTCAGGTAGTGCCACGACGCGGTCTGCTGCCAGTCGGTAACCTGCCCGTCGGCCCAACTCGCGACATCGGCCACGCTCTGGCCATCCAGCAGCCACTTCACCTTCTCCGCCGCCGTGCGTGACAGGTGGTTGGCTGCCACCAGGCCCACCAGCCGATGTCCCTGGCCGCCCCACGCATGCAGGACGGGCAACGAACACATGGCCACCACGACGACACTCAGCGCGACGATTGGCTTTCGCATGATTGACCTGGAGTATACGGGCGGAGCGGCCACGGGCCGACATCCCGGAGAACCGGCGTGATGTTGACTCGGGACCCTCTAATGTCGCTTAGCGTCCAGCTGAGGGGCCATTCTCTCAGGCTTCAGGTGGTCCGAAAAAGACCGGGCAGGTCAGAGCGGCTGCTCAGGGCCAGATCCGAATCGCGTTTCGAGTCGTCGGCGGTCCTCGATATCCTGCGCAGGCCGCCTCCGAGAAACCCGGGACAATTCACTACGCGGCGCGACGTGCGAAGTAATCAGCCGCCCGATGCTACGGCTTCGCCTCAGGCGTCCAATTCAGCAGCAGCGTGATCGGCGCGCCCGCCTCGCCCAGCACCGTGTTGAGGAGAAAGCGCCCGTCGCGGGTCACGTCGTACTGCCGGCCTAGGCCACCATCCGTACCGCCACCGAAAACCCGCGTGGGAAAGAGCACCACCGGTGCGCCCGGCGCGACGCTCGT
>CAMBHC010000176.1 GCA_945866285.1 Candidatus Sulfopaludibacter sp. SbA3
AGTCATTGTTCGATCGTCTTGTCGGGTGCGCCGAGGGTGTACTTCGTCACCCAGTCGTAGATCCGCTGCATGCGGTCCTTCTGATGATAGTACTCGGTAAAGCCGTGTCCTTCACGCGGGTAAAACACCAGTTCGGTGGCCTTGCCGCGGTCTTTCAGCCCACGGTACAGCTCCTGCGCCTGCCCGACCGGCACGCGCTCGTCCTGGGCGCCATGCAGGATCAAGGTGGGCGTCGTCACCTTGTCGATGTGTGACATCGCCGATCGATCCAGGTACAGCGGCAGGGTCTTCGCGTTGGGGATACCGCCGAAGTAGCTGATGAGCACGCTCGGAATGTCGTTGGTGCCGTACATGCTCCACATGTTCGTGAGGCCGGCACCGACCATGGCCGCCTTGAAGCGGGTGGTCTGCGTGATCACCCAGGCCGTCATGTAGCCGCCGTAGCTCCAGCCGATGTGCGCCAGCTTGTCGGGGTCGGCAATGCCACGCGCCACCAGCGCATCAACGCCGGTCATGATGTCCTTGAAGTCACCGCCGCCCCAGTCGTTGACGTTGTGCTGCAGGAACTTCTCGCCGTAGTTCGTGCTGCCCCGGGGATTGGGATAGAACACCGCCCAGCCCTTGTTGGCCCACACCTGGCCGCCCTCGAGGCCGCCCAGGCGGAAGCCGTTGACGTACGCGCCCGCAGGACCGCCATGAGCCACCACCAGCGTCGGGTACTTGCGGTTGGCCTGGAAACCCACTGGCTTCAACAGGACGCCTTCGACTTCCATGCCGTCAGCGCCCTTCCAGGTCACGACTTCCGTGTCTCCCTGCGCCATCTCCGCCAGTTGCGGGTTGGTGGTCGTCAGCTTGCGGAAGGTCTGGAATGCGGGGTCGGTCACGTAGACCTCGGACGCCGAGTCAGGCGCATCCATGGTCAGCGCAATCGTGCGGCCGTCCTTGCTGATCGAGGCGCCCTGCATGGTCCGCTTCGAACTCAACTGCGTGTAGCGGCCCGAGGTGAGGTCGTACGCGAACGCTTCGCTGTAGGCGCGCTTGCCCGCCACGAACATCACGCGATTGCCCTCGGCCGTCCACACGGGGTTGCCGGCATCGGTGTCGAACGCGGGCGACGACACGTCCTTGACCGACCGCGCGGCCACGTCATACAGCATCAGCTTCGACTGCATGGTCACGCCCGGTGCGGTGCCATCGGGCAGCGGCGGACCGGTGTAGGGCTCCGATGTCCACGCGATCGACTGGCCGTCGGGCGACCACCGGGGCGAGGTGTCGCTGCCGAAGTTGGTGCTGAGCTTCTCGATCTGCTTTGTGTCGATGTTCGCCAGGTAGATGTCGCGGCGGTTGTCGCGCAGCATCGGTGTGGCGCCGGCGCCGAACACGAACCGTTTGCCGTCTGGCGCCCATGAGGGCGCTCCGGCAACGGTGTAATTGGTGCCCTCGCTGATCCGCGTGGCGGTTTTGGTGGTCACATCAATGACCCACGCGTGGGCGTAGCGGAAGTCGCCTTCGAACACGCGCTCGTCGTCGCGCTTCTTGAGGTTGGCTTCCTCCGCCGCGCTGCGCGCGTCGGTGGTGACATAGGCAATGCGCGTGTTGTCGGGCGACCACGAATAGCTCGAAACGTTCTCCTTGCTATCGGTCAGCCTGGCTGCCTCGCCGCCATCGGCACGCATCACGTAGACCTGCGCCTTGACATCTTCGCCGGCGCCGCGCGCCGAGACAAAGCTGATGAACTTGCCGTCGGGGGACCACTGCGGCTGGGAGTCGCCCTTCTCGCCTGAGGTGATCTGGCGGGCCGGGGTGGATCCGTTGGTGGCCACGCTCCAGATGTGCGTCCGGGCCTCCATGCGCTCTTTCTCGGCGACCCACTGGCGCACCGTGTAGAGCACCTGGCTGCCGTCCGGCGAGAGCGTCGCGCCACCCACCGCCTTGATCGCCAGCACATCGTCAAAGGTGACCGCCCGCTTGCTCTGGGCCAAGGGGCTCGAAATCGACACCAATACCAAAGCCGCAGCTACCAGGGTCTTGCGCATGACAGGGCCTCCAAGGGTCGAAGTATAATTGCGATCTCCATGGAGATAGCACTTCCGCTGGACATCACGGCAATCGAGCGGATTCTGCCCCACCGCTCGCCGTTCCTGCTCGTCGATCGCATCACCGAGTTCGAGCCGGATCAGCGAATCGTGGGCATCAAGAACGTGTCGATGAACGAGCCGTACTTGAGCCACACCGGACCCGACGGCCGGCCGACACTGCCGCCGACGATTCTGACCGAGGCGGTCGCCCAAGTGGGCGCCATCCTGATTCTGGCCAAGCCCGAGAACAAGGGCATGCTGATTTTCTTCCGTGGCATGGAGCGCGTGCGCTTCCGCGCCCCGGTGCACGTCGGCGACCAGGTGATCATCGAGGCTCGCGTCAAGCGCCTGAAGAGCCGCATGGGCGTGCTCGAGGGCCGCGCGCGCGTCGGCAAGAAGGTGGTCATCCACGGCACGATGACATTTGCCTTGGGATCGGAGTAGCCTCCGGCTTTGAGCCGGAGCTCGCCATGAACAATCTTCCCCGCATCGCCAAGCTGACAACCGAAGACTCGGGCTGGGGCTTCTTCCTTTGCACCTACAGGGAACTCCGCGCGGGCCGCAGCGGCAGCGAGTTCATGATCCTGAACCTGCAGGATGCCTCAGGCCAGACCACCGGCAAGATTCTCTCGAACGTCGATCGCCTCAAGGCCGAGTTCGAGGCCGGCGAGTTCGTGCGCGTCGAGGGACGCGGCAGCCTCTACAACGGCCAGGTCCAACTGATTCTCTCGACGATCCGCCGCGTCAACCCTGATCAGGATCGCCTGCAGGGGTTTCGCGAGGACGAGTGCATCCTGAGCGCGCCGCGGCCGGTCGACGAGATGTGGGAAGAGCTGCAGGGCCGGCTCAGGGCGATGAAGAACGACCACCTGCGCGTGCTGCTCAACCGTGTCACGACCGACCACGCCGACCAGTTGAAGACCTGGCCGGCAGCGCAGACCATTCATCACGCCTATCGCGGCGGCTTCCTCGAGCACGTCACCAAGATGGCCGAAGTCGGCGCGCTGCTCTCGCAGTCTTACGGCGCCAACAGCGACCTGGTGCTTGCCGGCGTCGTGCTGCATGACATCGGCAAGCTGCAGGAACTGGCCTACGAAGGCGGCACTGGCAGCTATACCCGCGACGGCAACATGGTGGGCCACATCGTCCTCGGCCTGATGCTGGTGCGCGAGGCGATCAACGGCATCTCGGGCTTTCCCGTGGAGCTGCGCGCTCAGGTCGAACACCTCGTCGCCTCGCACCACGGCACGCGCGAATACGGGTCACCGGTCGAGCCGAAGTCGATCGAAGCGTTCATCCTCGCATCCGTGGACGAACTGGACGCCAAGATCAACCAGGTGCGCCGCGCCATCACCGAAGACCCCTCGTCGGACGAGTTCACCGCCTGGCATAAACGGCTTGGGCGGGTGCTATACAAGGGCAACTCGTAGAGGCGGGACTTCAGACCCGCCGGCACGGCCGGGACTGAAGTCCCGGCCCTACTTCCGCCCCACAATCCACGTCCCAGCGAGCACAAGGAGTGCCGCGAGCACAATGCGTGGAGAGAGCGGCTCCCCAAGGAGCACTGTCCCCAACGCCACGGCGATGACCGGGTTGATGTACGCATAGAGCGATACCAGCGACAGGCGCAGGTGTTGAATGGCGTAGATATACGCGGAGTACGCGACCAACGAGCCCGCGATGGAGAGATATGCCATTGCGGCCAGCGTGCGAGGCGTGAACGTCAGGTGGGCCCAGTCGCCATGCACGGTCGCGGCCGACAGCAACATCACGCCACTGAAAATCATCTGCAGTGCCGCCGACGGAAACGGGTGGTCGCCCAGTTCGTGGCGCTTCGCGTACGACGTGCCGATCACCCAGCCGACACACGCCAGTTGAATGGCAATCACGCCACCGACAAACGCGCGTCCGCCCGCGCCCCCTTGCGACATCTCGGGCCAGACGAGAATGACGATGCCCGAGAAGCCGATGGTGAGGCCGATTAATGCACGAGGCGTGAAGCGATCGCCGTTGGGCAACAGCCGCTCGAGCAGCGCCGACCAGAACGGTGTGGTTGCAATCAACACGGCGGTCAGGCCACTGGCCACATACTGCTGCGCGAACACCACGAAGCCGTTGCCAACGATGTTCATCAGGAAACCAAGGAGGATGAGCGGTCCCCACAGCCGCAGCGGCGGCAGGCGGCGCCCCTTGGCGAGCAGCAGTCCTGACAGCAGCACGCCGGCCGTCATCCAGCGCAGGCCGGCCAGCAACAACACCGGCACGGTTTCCAACGCGACGTGAATCGCGAAGTACGTCGTTCCCCAGACGATGCAGACGGTGATGAAGGCGAGGTGAGCGAGGCTCACGCCTGACCGCCGAGCGTCTTCTCTTTCGGGATCTGGATCCGCGGATCTTCCTTCACCGTCTCGAGCACGATCGTGGTCCGGGTGGACGTGACGCACTGCGCCGACGCAATTTGCTGGCGCAGAATCTGGCCCAGGTGCTCGGCATCGCGGGCACGCACCTTAAGTAGGTAACAATCGTCACCGGCCACGTGATGCACCTCGAGGACCTCCGGAATCTTGCTGAGCTCGATCGCCGACGACATGTCCGGCCCGTGCTCCGAGGTGCGCACGGACACAAACGCCAGCAGCCCGCGGTCCACGACATGGGGGTCGATCAGCGCGACGTAATCCTTGATAATGCCCTTCGCCTCGAGCTTTCTCAGGCGCTCCGTCACCGCCGAAGGGGCCAGACCGACCGCCTTGGCCAACTCGGCCTGAGACGTCCTGGCGTTGTACTGAAGAATATCCAGTATTGAGCCATCTATTTCGTCGATCATTCTGAAATATTAGCTATTTACTGGATTGTATTCAAGTTATGACCTTTTGGAATGAAGCCTCTCCGGCGGCCCGAAGGGCCCTGATCGCTGCCTCTCTTGGGTGGCTGCTCGACGCCTTCGACGTCATGCTCTACGCCCTGGTTCTCACCGCCGTGGTGAAGGACCTGGGCCTGAGCCTGGCCACGGGCGGGCAATTGGCGTCGCTCACCCTTGCGGCCTCGGCCCTCGGCGGCCTCGTGTTTGGCGTCGTCGCCGACAAACTGGGCCGCACGCGTGCGCTGTCACTGAGCATCCTGCTGTATTCGGTGTTCACGTTCGCCTGTGGCCTCGCGCAGAACGTGTGGCAGCTCGCGATCTTCCGCTTTTTTCTCGGACTCGGCATGGGCGGCGAGTGGGCCAGCGGCGCCACGCTGGTGAGCGAGACGTGGCCCGAGAAGCATCGCGGCAAGGCGCTCGGCCTCATGCAGAGCTGCTGGGCCATCGGCTACGGCGCCGCCGCCCTGGTCGTCGCGCTCGTGCTGCCGACCTACGGCTGGCGTGCCGTGTTCTTCGTCGGCATCATCCCCGCGATCTTCACGCTGTGGATCCGCAAAAACCTCGAAGAGCCCGAGATGTGGACGCGGTCGCGTGACGTGAGCATCGGGAAAGGTACGAGCGGTGTAGCCTCCGCCTTTAGGCGGAGTTCTGCCGTGCCGATGAAGACCGTCGTGACACTGACGCTCATGAATGCAGCGACGATGTTTGCCTGGTGGGGACTAAACCTGTGGGTGCCCTCGTATCTCTCGTTGCCGACCGCGCAAGGCGGCATTGGACTGTCCACGACGACCATGTCGATGTTCATCGTGGCCATGCAGGTCGGGATGTGGTTCGGCTACGTGACGTTCGGCTTCATCAGCGACACCTTCGGCCGCAAGCCAACCTACGTCACCTACCTGGTGCTGGCGGCGGCGCTGGTGTGGGCCTACGGCTCAACGCGCGAGCCGATGTTGCTGCTCGTGCTCGGGCCCTTCGTCGCGTTCTTCGGCACTGGATACTTCAGTGGCTTCGGCGCGGTGGCATCCGAGATGTTCCCGACGGCCATTCGCGCCACCGCGCTGGGCGTGACGTACAACAGCGGCAGGCTCCTGAGCGCCGCCGCGCCGTTCGTCATTGGCAGCCTCGCGCAGTCACAAGGATTCGGACTGGCGTTCACCATCACGGCATTCGCGTTCCTGATTGCGGCGATGTTGTGGATCGGGATTCCGGAAACACGCGGACGGCAGATGGTCTAACGAAC
>CAMBHC010000177.1 GCA_945866285.1 Candidatus Sulfopaludibacter sp. SbA3
AAGGCGCGCTCAAGAGCGCGGAAAAAGCGCTACGCCAGGGACGCATCGATGCGGCCATCGTGGAGTATGTCAAGGTCGTCGAGGCCCAACCCCGCGATTGGAACAGCGCCAATGCCCTGGGCGACCTCTACGTACGCGGCAATCAGCTAGACAAGGGCCTTCAGCAGTTCACCCGCATCGCCGATCATCTCGCGGCCGAGGGCTTCTTTCCCAAGGCGGCGGCACTCTTCAAGAAGGTCCTCAAGCTCAAGCCGGACGACGAGTACGCGCTGTTGCAGTCTGGCGACATCGCCGCCCGGCAGGGAACCCTGGCCGACGCCAAGCAATACTTCCAGGCGGTTGCCGACAAGCGCAAGGCGCGCGGTGATCGAAAGGGCGCAGCCGAGATGGCGATTCGCCTCGGCACTCTGGATCCGGACGATCTGGAAGCGCGCCTGCGCGCCGCGCAGCTCGCCGCCGAGACCGGTGATTCCGCCACCGCGCTCCGCGAGTTCCGCGAGGTTGCGGCGCGATACGAAAAGCAGGACCGCGGCGCCGAAGCCCTGGCGGCGCTCCAGGCCGCCTTCGATCTCGACCATTCCGACGATGGCATCCGCACGCGGCTGTTTGGCGCGTACCTGTCGGGCGACACCCCGGAACTGGCCCGCAAGGTCGCGAGCGGCGCGAGCGAGTTGAAGCGGGTTGCCGCAGCCTTCGAGCGGGCGGGACAAGGCGATGCGGTGCTGGAGGTGCTGGGCGAGATTGCCGAGGCCGATCCCACCGATGTGGAGGTGCGGGCGAGTCTTGCCCTGGCCTACGTGGCCCGAGGCGACCTGGACAAGGCCCGTTCCTACCTGTCGGCGGAGACCGCCGGGGCGAATCCAGCCCTGTGGGTCACCCTGGGAGAGATCGAACTGACGGCCGGTCGCACCAATGAAGGCCGCGCGGCCATCACGCAGGCGCTGACGCTCGATCGGAACCAGGCCCAGGCCGCCGTCGTGGTCGGATGCCGGCTCGCCGAGTCTAATCCCGAAGCCGGCTATCAATGCATCGAGGCCGTGGCCGATGCCGCCTTGTCCGAAGGTGACTATGCCGCGGCCGCCGTGTCGTTGCACGAGTTCACGATTCGGGTTCCCGCCCATCTCGTGGCGCTGATGCGGCTGGTGGAAATCTGCGTCGATGGCGACCTGGAAGCGACGATGTACGAAGCGCAGGCGCAGTTGGCTGATGCCTACCTGAATGTGGGCCGGGGCCTCGAGGCGCGCATCATCAGCGAAGACCTGGTGGCGCGCGAGCCGTGGAATCGCGCCAATCTCGATCGCTTCCGCCGCGCGCTCGTCATGCTCGGCGAGGTTGACCCAGACGCGATCATCGCCGACCGACTGAGCGGTGACAGCCCGTTCCTGGCCAGCGAGAAGATGGACCTGAACGAGGGCGTCTCGTTCGACACGCCGCCGCCAGAGGTGCCCGCGGCCCCGCCGCCGGTCGTGGACGCGACGCCTGCGGTCGAGGTCAAGGCCGCGCCGCCAGCGACGGCCGCAGTCACCGACTCAGGCACCATCGAGATTGATCTCAGTGCCATGCTCGATGAGCCGGCGCCGCCGCCCATGCCATCACCTCAGCCGCGATCGCTTGACCAGGTGTTCCGCGGCCTGCGAGACGAATCGAACCGCCAGTCGTCGGAAGAAGCCGCGGCGGAGCAATACCGCCTGGCCCTGACCTATCACGAGATGGGCATGACCGAGGATGCGATTAAGGCGCTGGAAGGGGCGGCGCGTTCGCCACGGCAGCGATTCGACGCGGCGTCGATGCTTGGCCGCCTGTATCTCGAGAGCAAGGATCTGCCTCACGCCATCGAGTGGCTCGAGCGTGCGGCGGAAGCCCCGTCGCCCACGGCCGATGCCGGTCGTTCGCTCCTGTACGATCTCGCCAAGACCCTCGAACTTGTCGGGGAGAGCGCGCGTGCCCTCGCGGTGTTTGTGGAGCTCGAGTCCGAGTCCGGCGGCTATCGCGACGTCTCTGGACACATCGACCGGCTGTCCAAAGTACAGGCTCGGGGCTAGTTCTGTTCAGGCGCCTTCTCTTCGTCGCGCTCCTGCTCGAAACGGGAATCCTGCTGGTGTTGATCCCGTGGTCAACCTTCTGGGAGCGCAACTATTTCGTGGAATGGTCACCGGTGATTGAGGCCGTGTTGACCGGTGACTACCTGCGTGGCGCCATCAGCGGCCTCGGGGTGGTGAACATTGGCGCAGCCCTGGCTGAGCTCGCTGACACCTTTGGGGCCAGCGCCGAAAAGCCCCTGAACGACGATCCCGCATGATTCTCTGCCTGGTGACCGACCGGCGACGGCTGGGTGCGGCCCTGCGTCTGGGGCCCGGCGAATGGTTCGACGCCGTCCGCGCGCAGGTGTTTGCGGCGGCGGCCGCGGGCATCGACCTGGTCCAGTTGAGGGAGCCAGACCTGGAGGCGGCTGACCTGCTGAGGCTGGCGAAGACCCTCGTGGCCGATACGGCCCACACGCCGACGCGCATCATCGTCAACGACCGGCTGGACGTGGCCTTGGCGTCCGGCGCCGCGGGCGTTCACCTCAAAGAGCGGTCGTTTTCAGTCGAGGTGGCTCGGCCGTCGACCCCACCCGACTTCCTGATCGGTCGATCCGTGCACGAATTGGCAATGCAGGGTTTCCCGGGGAATGCTGATTACCTGGTGGCGGGCACGGTGCAGCCGACGGTGTCGAAGCCGACGGTTACGTGCCTGGGGTGGGAAGGGCTGGCGACCCTGGTTCGATCTGCCGCTGGCCGGCCGGTGTTGGCGATTGGCGGGATCGACCTGCCGTCGATCCCGCTTGTGGTCGCTAGTGGCGCAGCGGGGCTGGCTGCCATCGGTGCCTTCATTCCAGAGCCGGGGCAAGGCCTGGCTGAGTTTGTGCAAAAACGAGTAATCGCCATGCGTTTGGGGTTTGACTCGGCGCAGCCCGTTTCCTAAGATGATGCCTCTGCCCCCTTGAAAGATAGGCGGTTCTGGCAATTAACCAAGGTGAGTCCACCGCAGTAACAGCTATGCAGCTTCCGCTCGACCCGGCGACTCGTCTCAGGCAAGCTCGTGAAGCCAAAGGTCTGTCTTGCCGACAGCTGGCTGAGATCACGAAGCTGTCGGTGCGAACGATCGAGGCGTTGGAGAGCGATTGCGTCTCGGCGTTACCCGAAGGCATTTATCGTCGCGCGATCGTCAAGGCGATCGCGCGTGAAGTCGGCCTGAATCCCGAACAATTGGTCCGTGATTTTTCGGCGGCGCATCCCGACGATCTTCCGGCACCCGCGTCGGCGGCGGTCGCGAGCACTCACGAACCATCACGATCGTTCCAGGTCGTTCTCACCTTGGCGGGCGTGCTGTTGCCGCTGTTGACCGGCGTGGCTTACTTCGCGTGGTCGTCGTCGCGGGCCAACGAGGTAAGCGCGATCGTTGACGAGGCGCCGATGGCGGCGCGGTCCGCGGAGGTCCTTCCCGCCGGCGGATTTGCAGACGCGTCGGTGGCCCTCCCGAGACCGGTGATCGTGACCCTCACGATGTCGTCGCGCTGCCAGTTGCGCATTGTCGCCGACGGTCGTGAAGTGCTGGGCCGCACGGTGGAACAAGGCGAGACCTTGCCGCTCGAACTCGGCGAGGAACTCTGGCTGCTGGGCGACAATGCCTCGGCCGTGCAGTTCAGCATCAACGGCCAGGCCGGCCGCTTGCTCGGCGTTCCCGGTGAAGTGCTGTCGGTCCGCATTGGCCGGGATGACTACGAGGACTTCCTGGTCCGCCATTAATGGCCGCTGGCCTTAGTAGTCCGCTGCTGGATTTCTTCCGGCGCGGTGAAGTCGCCCGCGATGTACGGCTACTCGCCGCGCAAGGCGCCGTGGCGCCGCGCCCCCTCGAACAACTCGGCATCCTGATGGTCCTGTCTTCGGACGCCGACTCCGAGATCCGCGATACCGCCAACGCCACGCTGAAGTTGCTGCCGGCGGACCTGGTGGCCGCGTTCATTGCCCGCTCGGATGTGCCGGCGGAGCTGCGCGATTTCTTCGTCGGCCGCGGCGTCACGCCGTCGGATACGCCCGCCCCGGATTTCGGAGAGCCGCTCATCGATACCGACGAATCGGGCCTCGACTTCGGGCAGGAAGCCGGCGAGTCGGCGCAGACGTTTACCCAGCGGCTGGCCCAGATGGGCGTACCCGAAAAGGTGAAGTGCGCGATGAAAGGGACGCGGGAAATGCGCGCCGTGTTGATTCGCGATCCCAACCGCATGGTCGCCTCGGCCGTGCTCAGTTGCCCCAAGGTCAACGATGCGGAAGTCGAAGCGTTCGCCAAGATGGGGAATGTCTCAGAGGACATCCTGCGGACGATCGGCAACACACGGGCGTGGACGAAGAGCTACGCAGTGACGCTCAGCCTGGTGAAGAACTCGAAGACACCGGTGGCGATGTCGATGACGCTGATGCAGCGCCTTACCGAGAGCGACGTGAAGAAGCTGGCGACGGACCGGAACGTCCCCGAGGCTTTGCGCCTGTCCGCGAAGAAGCGCCTGAATTCGTCGAAGGACTGACGCCGCCACGCACGGCCTGCGCCCACTCCGACCGCATCTGCGACAACCCATCCATGTAGACCGCGACCCGCTCGCGCTCATCCTCGCCCGGCAAGGTCTTGAGCAGGTCGATGGCGCGCTCCACGTCTTTCTGGATGGTCGACTTGGGGGCGGCGTAGTACAGCTTCTTGAGTTCCGCGACGGGGTCCATGCCGGGATTATAAGGGGTCAGACCCGGTTCCGCCGCAAGGCCTTGCGGAACTGGGTCACCGGCAACGTGTTCAGGACGTCCGCCTGGCTCAGCCAGGCCCGGCGGGCCGTGAGCACGCCCCAGCGGGTGTAGCCGAGCGCGTCAATCTCGTGCGCGGCGGACTTGATCACGATCTTTACGCCCCGATCCCGCGCCAGGCGGGCATGACTGTCAGACATATCCAGGCGATAGGGCTGCGAGTTGATCTCGAGGGCCACGCCGTTAGCCGCTGCCGCATCGATCACTCTTTCGATGTTCACGCGCGACGGATCGCGGCGCAGGAGCAGCCGACCGGTGAGGTGACCGATGATGTCCACCGACGGATGTTCAATCGCCTTGATCACCCGAGCAGTCATCTCCGCCTCGTCCTGCTGCATCGCGGAATGGACCGAGGCGACGACGACGTCGAGGGAGGCGAGGCAGTCGTCCGCGAGGTCGAGGGTGCCGTCCGCCAGAATGTCGCATTCGATACCCGCGAGAACCGTGAAGCCGTTGAGCGAGGCCGAATACGCGCGAATGCGCTCGGCCGCGGCGTACGTGCGCCCTTCGTCGAGGCCGTTGGTCATGGCCAGCGACTGGGTGTGATCGGTGATCGCGATGTACTGCAGACCGCGCGCCTGTGCCGCCGCGACCATGGTCTCGAGCGACTCCCGGCCATCCGACTCGGTGGTGTGCATGTGCACATCGCCCTTCAGGTCCGCCTGCGTGATCAGTGACGGCAGGGCCGCACTCTCGGCGGCCGCCAGCTCGCCGCGATTCTCTCTGAGCTCTGGCGGAATCCAGGCGAATCCGAGGGCTTCGTAGATGCCCTCCTCGGTGGTGCCAGCGATCGCCTGATCGTTCGCGTCGAACAGGCCGTACTCATTGAGCTTCCAGCCACGCTCGAGGGCACGATCGCGGAGGGCGATGTTATGCG
Source organism: Candidatus Sulfopaludibacter sp. SbA3 (assembly GCA_945866285.1). Taxonomy (GTDB): domain Bacteria; phylum Acidobacteriota; class Vicinamibacteria; order Vicinamibacterales; family UBA2999; genus 12-FULL-67-14b. The sequence goes on from CAMBHC010000177.1 coordinate 5,710, forward strand.
CCTTCGACCCGGTGAAATACTGCATCGCCGCGCCGCGTTGGTCCGGCAGCACAATCCGCAAGTCGGCCTGGTAGCCACCGCGCAGCAGTACGCTGGCCTTGGTCGGACCGTGCCCGAGCACCCGTTCCACAGTGGGGTAGTTGACGAAAGAATCGGCCAGCGAGGCATCGGCGCCGGTCGCCAGCAGGTCGAGATCGCCGCAGGTCTCGGCGCCACGGCGCACGCTGCCCACGGTGATGATCGTCGCAGTCGGCGCATGGCCGGCCAGATAGGCTACCAGCGCATCGGCCACGTCGGTGGCCTTGGCCAACAGGTGACGGCCGGCATGGCGTTGGCGTTCTTCGATCGCCTTGAGAATCAGATCCTCTTTCTTCGCGCCCATTCCCTTGATGCCACGAATACGGCCCGCCT
>CAMBHC010000178.1 GCA_945866285.1 Candidatus Sulfopaludibacter sp. SbA3
GATAATAGCGGCGTCATGAACACCGGCTCTTACGTCAACGGCAAGTGGTATCGCCCCGCCTCAAGCGGCACCACCAAGAACATCAATCCGGCTGATACCAGCGACGTGATCGCCGAGTATCCGCTGGCGACGGCCGCCGACGTGCGGCTGGCGATCGAAGCCGCGGAAGCGGCGTGGCCGATGTGGAAGAAGTCGCCGGGGCCCGAGCGAGGGCGCGTGCTGTGGCGCGCCGCTGACATTGCCCGCCGGCGCATCGACGAAATCGCCCGCACGCTGACGCGCGAGGAAGGCAAGATCCTGAAAGAGGCGCGCGGCGAGGTGCTGAAGGGCATCTCGTTGCTCGAGTACTACGCCGGTGAGGGCTTCCGCATGCACGGCAAGACGCTGCCGTCCGAGTCGCGGGACACGTTTACCTATACCGTGCGACAACCCATGGGCGTGGTGGGCCTCATCGCTCCCTGGAATTTCCCCTGGGCCATCCCCGTCTGGAAGAGCGCGCCGGCCCTCGTCTCTGGCAACTGCGTGGTCTTCAAGCCATCAGAGCTGACGCCGGCGACGACCGTGCTGCTGACCGAAATCTACGAAGAGGCGGGTCTGCCACCGGGCGTGTTCAACATGCTTGTCGGCACTGGGCCTGAAGTGGGCGAAGCCATGGTCGCGGCCCCGCAGCTGCGCGCCATCTCGTTCACCGGCTCGAATCGCGTGGGTGGAGCGCTGTATGTGAAGGCGGCGCAGCGCGGTGCGAAGGTGACTTGCGAGATGGGTGGCAAGAACGCCGTCATCGTGATGCCTGATGCCGATCTCGACAAGGCGGCCGCGGCCATCCACGGTGGCGCGTTCGGATCCACCGGCCAGCGCTGCACGGCGACCTCACGCGTGATCGCGCATGCCGACATCAAGGCCGCACTCGTCGAACGATTGGTCGCGGCGGCGAAGCAGATGAAACTGGGCCCAGGCCTGGACGACTCGTCCGACATGGGTCCCTCGGTTGGTGAGCGCCAATGGCAGACGGTGATGGACTACATCAAGGTCGGCCAGGGCGAAGGTGCGCGGATGCTGACCGGTGGCTCGCGTCCCGACGCGCTCAGCCACGGCTACTTCGTCGAGCCGACCATCTTCGACAGCGTCTCGCCGTCCATGCGCATCTTCAAGGAAGAGATTTTCGGACCGGTGCTGTCCATTGCAACCGCGACCTCCCTGGATGAGGCGCTCCGCTTCGCCAATGGTGTGGAGTACGGCCTGACGACCTCGATCTTCACCGAGAACATCACGTCGGTGATGAAGTTCGTGGATGACGTCGAGACCGGCATGGTGCACGTCAACGAGCCAACCGTCGGTGGCGAAGCGCAGCTGCCGTTTGGTGGGACCAAGTCCACCGGCGTCGGCGCGCGCGAAATGGCCGAAGAGGGATTGAACTTCTTCACCGAACTGAAGACCGTCTTCATCAACTACTCGGGCAAAGCCGAGCGGTCGATGACTCGCTAGCGGCCGAGGCGACAGACGATCTCGAACTCTTTCTGGGTGACCGGCTGCACCGACAGCCGGCTGCCTTTCTGGTTCACCATCATCTCCTGCAGGCCCTTGACCTGCTTCAGGGTGGTCAATGGAATCACCTCCTTGAAGCGCTCGACGAAGGCGATCTCCACGCTGTACCAGGTCGGCTTCTCGGCCGTGTGCTTCGGGTCGTAGTAGTCGTGACCCTTCCGTAACGCGAACGGATCCGGATAACCCGCCCGGGAGATTGTCGCCAGGCCGGCCACGCCTGACGGCTCGGCGTTCGACGCGTAGAACAGCACGCCGTCACCCACCTGCATGTCGTCGCGCATGAAGTTGCGCGCCTGGTAGTTGCGCACGCCCTCCCATCCGGTCTTGCCGTCGCGCTTCAGGTCGTCGATGGTGTAGGCGTCTGGTTCGCACTTCATCAGCCAGTTCCGTTGAGGCATGGGAAAACTCTAACAGCAGAACATCTCCTGGTCCGTCGCAAACCTTCAGCCTCAAGAATCCGTCCAATCCGCTGTCATGCCCAACTTCCGACTGGCGCTGCGCACGGTGTTCAAGACGCCGTTTGTCACCGTGGTGGCGATCTTGTCGCTGTCGCTGGGGATTGGCGCCAATTCCGCGATTTTCTCGCTGTTCAACCAGATGCTGCTGCGGCCCCTGCCGGTGGCCAATCCGGGCGAACTGGTCAACCTGGGCGCACCTGGCCCCAAGCCCGGCTCGAATTCGTGCGGCAACGCCGGCGGGTGCGAAGAGGTGTTCAGCTACCCGATGTTCCGCGACCTGGAACGCGTGCAGACCAGCTTCGCGGGCATGGCCGCCCATCGGCAACTTGGTGCGAGTGTCGGCTACCAGCGTACAACCCTGTCGGCCGAAGGCCTGCTGGTGTCGGGCGGCTACTTCCCTGTGCTTGGCCTGAATCCGGCTCTCGGCCGCTTGCTGACCCGCGAAGATGACAAGACGGTGGGCGCGCATTTCGTGGTCGTGCTCAGCTACGACTACTGGCGAACCCGCTTCGAGCTGAGCCCTGCCATCCTGAACGAAACCGTGATCGTGAACGGCCAGGCACTCACCGTCGTCGGTGTGGCGCCGTCCGGGTTCAAGGGCACGACGCTTGGCTCCGAGCCGGACGTGTTCGTGCCGCTCACCATGCGCACTTTGATGCAACCAGGCTTCAAGGGCTTCGATGACCGGCGCGATTACTGGGCCTACGCGTTCGCGCGTCTGAAACCCGGCGTGTCGGTCGACCAGGCGGCGGTGGCGGTCAACGGACCGTACCGGTCGATCATCAACGACGTTGAGGCGCCGCTGCAGAAGGGCATGAGCGACCAGACGATGGCGCGCTTCAAGCAGAAAGTCATCACGGTTGTTCCCGGGCAGCGCGGCCAGAGCACCGTGCGGCAGGAAGCGCGGGTTCCGCTCATCATCCTGTTCGCGGTCACCGGTACGGTGCTGCTGATCGCGTGCGCCAATGTCGCCAACCTGCTGATGGCGCGCGGCGCCGGCCGCGCCGCCGAAATGGCGGTGCGCCTGTCGATCGGCGCCAGCCGGCGGCAGCTGATCGCGCAGCTGCTGGGCGAATCGGTGCTGCTTGCCGCCCTGGGCGCATTGGGTGGACTGGTCGTCGCCAAGTGGACGCTGGACCTGGTGGGCACGCTGGTGCCGCCAGACGGCGCCGCGATGGTGGCGTTCAGGCTTGATCCCACCATGCTGGGCTTCGCGGGGCTGGCCGCGTTGGGTACCGGCCTGGCCTTCGGCTTGTTCCCCGCGCTTCACAGCACCCGTCCCGACCTCGCGTCGACCTTGAAGAACCAGGCCGGTCAGCCGGGCGGCGCCAAAGCGGCGGCCCGCTTCCGCATGACTCTGGCCACGGTGCAGATCGCAATGTCGATGGCGCTGCTGGTGCCGGCGGGGCTCTTTGCCAAGAGCCTGTTCAACATCAGCCGCGTCGAACTCGGGCTCAAGACCGATCACCTGGCGCTCTTCGGCATTGCGCCCGAGCTCAACTCCTATTCCACCGAGCGCACGCGCGCCCTGTTCGAGCGGCTCGAAGATGAACTCGCCGCACTGCCTGGTGTGACCAGCGTGGTCATGGCCATGGTGCCGGTGCTGGCCGGCGACAACTGGGGCAACAGCGTGCGGGTCGAGGGTTTCGAGGCCGGTCCCGACACCAATACCGACGCCTCGTTCAACGGCGTGGGCCCCGGCTACTTCAAGACCATGGGCATCAGGATGCTATCGGGCCGCGAGTTTACCCGTGCCGACGCTGCCGGCGCGCCGAAGGTGGCCATCGTCAACCAGGCCTTCCTCAAGAAGTTCAACCTGGGCGAGAACGGGATCGGCAAGCGGATGTCAGCCGGCCGCGGCAGCGGCCCTACGCTTGACATCGAGATCGTCGGCATCGTCCAGGATGCCAAGTACAGCGACGTGAAACGTGCAGTGCCGGCGCAGTACTACCTGCCTTATCGCCAGCAAGCGGAGCTGGGCTTCGGCTACTTCTATCTGCGCACGGCGGTGCCGCCCGAGCAGCTGCTGGGCACCCTTCCCACCCTGGTGAAGAAGCTCGACCCGAACCTGCCGGTCGTCGATGCCAAGACCATGGAGTTGCAGGTGCGCGAGAACGTGGCGATCGACCGCCTGATCAGCACCCTGTCCATCGGCTTCGCGCTGCTGGCCACCTTGTTGGCGGCGGTCGGGCTCTACGGCGTGCTGGCCTACACGGTGGCGCAGCGCACGCGCGAGTTCGGCCTGCGCATGGCGCTTGGCGCCGACGGTCGACGCGTGCGGGGCATGGTGATGAAGCAGGTCGGCGTCATGGCGCTCGTCGGCGGCGCGATTGGACTGGTGATCGCGATCGGCGTCGGCCGGCTGGCCGAGTCGCTGCTGTTCGAGATGAAGGGTTATGATCCCCTGGTGATTGGCGTCTCGGTCGTCGCGCTCGCACTCGTCGCCATGGGTGCGGGCTTCATCCCGGCCCTGCGGGCGTCGAAAATCGATCCGATGAATGCACTCCGCTACGAGTAATCCGCGCGCCAGGCGCTACATGCCGCAGCTCGACGGGCTGCGAGCCGTGGCGGTGGCCTGTGTCCTGGCGTTCCACTTCATTCCTGGCTTGGACCGCTATGCCCCCCTGGGCAGCATGGGCGTACGGCTGTTCTTCGTGATCAGCGGCTTCCTGATCACCGGCATCCTGCTGTCGTGGCGCGGTCAGCCGCTGGGTGTCGCGCTCAAGACGTTCTATGTCCGCCGCTCGCTCCGGATATTTCCGGTGTTCTATTTCGCGCTGGCTGCTGCTGCCGTGATCAACATCGGTCCGGTCCGCGACACCCTTGCGTGGCACGTCACTTATCTTTCGAACTTCTATTTCTACCTGCGGGGCGACTGGCATGGCTCGGTATCGCACCTGTGGTCGCTTGCGGTCGAGGAGCAGTTCTACCTGGTGTGGCCGTGGCTAATCCTGTGCGCGCCAGAGCGGTGGCTGCGACCGGCGATGATCGCCATGGTGGCCGTGGCGCCGCTGTCGCGGGTCCTGTTCCCGAACCCGATGGACTCGGTGCTGCCGACCAGTTGCCTGGACTCGCTGGGCATGGGAGCGTTGATCGCGATGGCAGTGCCCCACAAAGGGGAGGCCTACAGAGTGGGTGGAGTGGGAGTGGTCGGCGCGGTCCTCATCGCCGTCACCCTGCTCATGCGCTACACGGCGGTCGGCGGACAGTATCAAATCGTGGGCCTGGACTTCGGGGTGTCGTTGTTCTCGGCGTGGCTGGTGGCGTCGGCCGCGCACGGTTTTCGCGGTGCCGCGGGTCGGCTGCTGTCCCTCGCGCCGATCATCGCTGTGGGCCGCATCAGCTATGGCCTCTACGTCTACCAGGGCTTCACGCCGTACCTGCTGGGCCGCTATGTGCCGGGATTCGTCACCATGCCGGCACCGGTTCGAGTCGCGCTGCTGGTGACGGTGACTGCGCTTATCGCGATGGCGTCATGGCGCTGGCTCGAGCAGCCGTTCCTGCGACTGAAGCCCGCCGACGCTCGTCCTCCACGGCTGGCGAGCTACGGCGAGGTCTCGCCGTAGCGGCCTTCGGCCGCGACGGCGGACACCCTACCCCTTCGGCTTCTCCGAGGTCGTCACCGTGAACTGCCGAAAGCGGCTGTACTCCGCCCGCCCATCGATGCGGGCCTGGCTGCGCCGCAGTTCGTAGAGTTCCCGCATCTCTGCCGGCACCAACAGGTCGAGGCCGGTCTCAGCGCGGTAGAACACTTCGATCAGTGCGCGCACGTCGGTGTCTTCGCTGATTAGTTCGGTGCGCAGAAACCGGCCGGTCGTGCTGTCGAGCCACACCCGGCCGTGCGACGGGATGTCGCGATCGTTGGCGCCCCGGACGACGGTGCCCTTCAGCGTTTCATCGTATTCGATCATCCAGACGTCGCGTTCTTGAGCCATGCCGGCGAAGCGCTTGACGCTGCCGGGTTTGCCTTTCTTGAACTCGAATCGGGGTTGGTTGGCACGGTCGAAGAAGACCAGCGCCAGGATCGGCATGTTGATGGTCCGCATGATCGGCCCGATGTTGTAGCGGGCGCTCTCCA
>CAMBHC010000179.1 GCA_945866285.1 Candidatus Sulfopaludibacter sp. SbA3
GCCCGCGGCGCCTTGCGGCGCTTCAGTCCGAAGTGCTGCACCGCATGCTGTTCGAGGTGCACCACCGCATCTGGCACGGAGTCGGTCACCAGCATCAGGTCCAGGTCGGCCGCCGAGATCGTTCCTGCCTCCACCATGGCCCGCAACATCACGAGAAAGGGCTCCCAGTAGTCGCGGCCCATCAGGACGATGGGGAACTGCAGGATCTTGCGGGTCTGGATCAGCGTCAGTGCCTCGGACAGCTCGTCGAGTGTGCCCAGGCCTCCGGGCATCACCACAAACGCATACGAGTACTTGAGCAACAGCACCTTGCGAACGAAGAAGTAGTGACAGTCGACCCACCGGTCCAGGTACGGGTTGTGGCCTTGCTCCAGCGGCAGCTTGATGTTGCACCCGACAGAGAGGCCGCCGGCCTCGCGTGCCCCGCGATTGGCGGCTTCCATCACGCCGGGACCACCGCCGGTCATCACCGCGAAGCCCATCCTCGCGAGGGCCCCGCCCATCTCGCGGGCCAGGGCGTAATAGCGGTGCTGTTCATCAAACCGCGCCGATCCGAAGACCGTCACGCAGGGACCAACGAAGTGCAGCGCGCGAAATCCGCGGATGAGATCGCGTCCCGCCCGCAGAATCATCAGCAGTTCGCGGGTTCGGGAATGGGGGCCTTCGAGGAGGGTGCGGTCCGGCTCTGTCATAAGGCGAATAGTGTAAAGTCTACCTCCTATGAACCGACAGGCTAGCTTTGTCCTTGCCAGCCTGGTGTTGGCCTTGCTCGTGTCGCCCACACCGGCTGCCTCACAGGCAACCACACCCGCCGCCGCGCAGCCTGCCGCGACGACCACGCGTGGCAGCGTCATGGATATTTCCTGCGGCATCATCCCCGACGCCGAAGTGGTCGTCACCACCACGGATGGGCGCAAGGTGACCGTCCGCAGCAATGCGGCTGGCCACTTTGACGCCGGCGCACTCGCCTCGACGATTCGCGTGACATCGGCAGGGTTCGAGCCGGCCAATGTGCCGGTCAGTGGGTCCGAGCCGGTCTACGTCGTGCTGCGACCCCTGAACTTTGCCGACACGGTCGTGGTCACTGCCACTCGCGGGGCTGAACGCCTGCCGAGTGCGGCCAGCGCTACGGTGATCACCGCTGCCGAGTTGAACAACATGGCCGCCGGCGCGTTGGACGATGCCCTGCGTTCGACGCCAGGGTTCACCCTGTTCCGGCGCAGTTCGTCGCGCGTGGCCAACCCCACGACGCAGGGCGTCACGCTGCGCGGTGTCTCCGGGTCGGGTGCCAGCCGCACGTTGGTGTTGGCCGACGGCGTGGCCCTGAACGACCCGTTCGGCAGCTGGGTGTATTGGAACCGCGTGCCGGCCGCCGCGGTGGATCGCGTGGAAGTGGTGCGCGGCGCGACTGGCGATCTGTACGGCGCTGGCGCCCTTGGCGGTGTGATTCAGATCCTGACCGTGCCGCCCACTCGCTCGCGCGCGCGGGCGACCTTTGACGGCGGTTCGCACGACACGTTCCGTGGGTCGTTGTTCGGGGCGGCGGAACGCGATGGGTGGTCCGCCACTGGCGCCTACGAAGGTGTTCGCACCGACGGCGCCTACCTGGTCGCGCCCGAGTCGCGCGGCGTGGTCGACACCAAGGCCGATAGCGACTACCAGACGGGATTTGCGACCGTCGGCAAGCGTCGTGACAGCTGGCACCTCACGCTGCGCGGCGCGGCTTACAAGGAGGAGCGCGGCAACGGCACGCCGGTGCAGGTGAACTCCACCGACTGGCAGCAGTTCTCGCTCGAGGCCGGTGGCCTGGTCGGCGGCGGCGTGTTGCAGGTGCAGAGCGCGGCGAGCAGCCAGGATTACTACCAGACCTTCTCGGCCGTGCCCGCCACTCGTGCGACGGAGCGCCTGACCTTCGAGCAGTTCATCGATACGTCGCACGCCATGGTCAACGGCCAGTGGACCCGCCCGCTCGGCCGCGTCACCATGATCGTCGGTGGTGACTACCGCCGCACCGAGGCGGCGCAGGACGAGTTTCGCTACGTGCTCGTCACCGGAGTCAATACCAAGACCGGACCCTTCATCTCGGGTGGCACCGAGACCGTCGGCGCGTTCTATGCTCGCGCCAACATCGCGGCCAGCGATTCCTTGACCTTTGAACTGGGCGCGCGCGGCGACCTGTGGAACTCGACGCCGATTAACCCGGCCGACCCGACCAAGGACGTGAACTTCTTCAGCCCGCGCGGCGCGGTAGCATGGCGCGCCGGCCGCTTCCAGGTGCAAGCCTCGGCGTATCACGCCAATCGCACACCCAGCTTGAACGAGCTGTATCGCCGCTTCGCGGCCGGCACGGCCGTCACCAACGCCAACCCGTTGCTCGAACCGGAGACGCTGGACGGCGTCGAAGGTGGCGTGCTGACGCAGTGGGCGCGCGCCTCGTTCCGCGCCACGGCCTTCTTCAACAACCTTGATGGCGCCATCGCCAACGTCACGCTGTCGCAGACACCGACGGCGACCGTTCGCCAGCGCCAGAACTCCGACAGCATTCGCGCGACGGGCGTCGAGATGGAGTTCGATACCCGGCTGTCGAGCGCGTTCAGCTTCAACGCACAGATGGTGTTCACCTCGAGCCACTTCCGCGGGTCGGTGGCGACCCCGGTTCTTGAGGGCAACACGGTGCCGCAGGTGCCGGCGGTGCAGGGGGGCTTCGGGTTGACCTGGGCCGAGCCGCGCTGGTTCACGGCCGCGACCCAGGTGCGGTTCAGCGGGGAACAGTTTGATGACGACCTCAACACCGCGTCGTTCGTCCTGAACCCGTACGCCGTGTGGGACGCGAGCGCGAATCGCGCGATCACGCGAGGCTTGAACGCGTTTGTGGCGGTCGAAAATATTCTCGACAAGGAATTCGACACGGCTCGCACGCCGCTGCGCCAGATCGGCTGGCCACGGACGTTCCGCGTCGGCGCGCGCGTGTCCTGGCAGTAGGGCCGCTGATTTAAGCGCAGCCGCAGATTAGACACCGATTAGATACGGACCTAATCAAAGGGGAACAGGGCCAAAGCTCCAGGCCCCCAAGCCCCCAAGCCCCCAAGCCACTACAATGGTTGGGTGCCGGCCATCATCCTGTTCGACGGCGAGTGCGCGTTCTGCGAGGGCTCAGTCAAGTTCATCGCCCGTCGCGACGGTGGCTACTTCCGGTTTGGTGCCTCGCAGACGCCGGAGGCCGCGGCCCTGCTGACCTCGTACGGAACCAACCGCGCCGCGACCCGCAGCATCGTGTTGATTGAAGATGGCCAGGTCTACCTGCGGTCCACCGCATCCCTGAAGATCGCCCAGCGGCTGTCGGCGCCCTGGCGATGGGCGGGTGTGCTGCTGTGGGTCCCGTGTCCGATTCGTGATGCCGCCTACGACGTGGTGGCGGCGATCAGGATTCGCCTGGCGGGTCCCGCGAATGCTTGCGAGATCCCGCCAGATGAAATCCGTGCGCGATTGATTTAGTCGATCACCTTCACGGCGATGGTGGCCTTGTCGGGCGGGCCCGCGGTCCAGACGGCAACCAGGCCTTTCGCACCGGCCGCGAACACCGGGTACGCACTCGGGCCCCCCGCACCGAGTTGCTGAATGGGACCGAATGCTGGCGGCGCACCGGCCGCACTGGTCATGCGGCTATAGGCCGCGCCCCGCACGCCGCTCCTGACTTCGTCCCACGCAATCACCACGCGGCCCCCGCCGTCGATCGCGACCTGCGGATGCGACGGCTTCGGGCTGCCAAGCGTCGGCACGCGGACCGGGGCGGAGAAGGTCCTGCCGTCCTTCGACACGGCGTAGAGCAGCGCGCCTTCCGTGCCGCCTTGCACCGTCGGCCACACCAGGTGCACCACGCCCTTCGCATCCACCGCCATCGCCGGCCCATCGTCGGGGCAGCCGTTGATCGACCAGCCGTCCTGGTTGACGCGCACCATCGGCGAGAACGTCTTGCCGCCATCACGCGAGCTGGTGAACCCCATGTCGCGGAAGTTACCGGTAAAGACATGCCGCCAGGCCGCGTAGAGCGTGCCGTCGGGACCGGTCGCCATCGCGGTCTTGCAGCAGTAGCACACGCCCTTGAACAGCTCACGTTCGGTGGCGGTGCCGCCGGCGGACGAAGCGTAATAGAGACCCGAGCGCTGCGCCATCGCCGCGCCGTCGTGTTCGCCCTTGTGGTCCATCGGTTCGGCCTTGCTGGCGGCCATACCTCGATGGTCGAGCCAGATCGCGTGTGCGGTGCCACGCGCATCAAGGGTCAAGGCCTGCCATCCACGATCACCCGCAGCGCCTGCCGCCTGCAGCGGTACGGGAGCCGAGAACGTGCGACCGCCATCGCGCGAACGCGCCAGCTTCACCTGCGTGCCGCTGTCCTTGGCATTCCAGGCGACGACGATTTCGGCAGCAGCACCCGTGGCGGCCGGGACGATGGCAACCCGCGGTGCAATCTCGCCGCTGATTCGGGCCTCGCCGGCCACCGCGTTGACCCTGACGGGTGGAGCGAACGTGCGGCCACCGTCCTGGCTGACCGCGGCGAACACGTTGCCTTGGCTGTCGGTCTTCGCGCCCCACACCACGGCCACCTGCGCGCCCTGCGCGGCGACCCACGGCGTCTGGTTGGTTGCGCCGCTGATCGCCAGCGTAGTCTGGCCGTTGGTCTGCGCCGATGGTGCGCTGGCCAGGGTCGTGGCCAGCGCGGCCAGCGCGATGAAGTGGCGGAGTCTCATCATCATGTTGTCCTCGATCAGAAGCGGAGGCGTCCGCCGAACTGGAACGCCCGTGGGTCGCCCACTGCGGTGATCTGTCCATACGTCGGCGACGGGTTGGTGGGATAAGCCCCCGGTCCAAAGTTGGTGTTCCGTGTGACGACGTTGGCGCGATCGGTCAGGTTGAAGCCCTCAGCCATTACTTCGAGCTGCCAGCGATCCGTTAATCGGAACGCGCGGCTGATACGCGCGCCCAGACTGAAGAATGCCGTGCCGATGCCGGCATTACGCTCGATGAATGCGCCGTCCACGATCGGCCGGCCAGCCGTGCCCTGGATGGTCGTCGCGCCAGACGTGATGTTAAACGGCGGAGCGGAGTAGGCCTGCAGCATGGTGCTGAACTGGAAGCCGTGCGTGAGGTGCTGCCACACGCCACTGGCCGGCTCGAACGACGAGTGGATCGACCCGTTGAACACCAGCCGGTGCCGCTGGTCGTTGTCCGACCGGCCCCAGTCTTTCGACAGGTCCGTCGGATCGATCGGCGAGCTGAAGAAGAACTCGCCGACGTTGTTCATGCCCTTCGACAAGGTATACGACACGCGATACTGCCCCCACTTCACCGTGTGTTGCGACAACGACACGTAGAAGCCGTGGTAAGTCGAGTCGCCGGCGGCGGAGTAACGGCTGTTATTGGCGTACGTCGAGACCGGCCGGCAGCCGTTGTTGGTGCCGGCCGCCACGCAGGTCGGCACGTTCTGGTTAATCGACATCAACAGGCCGTCGCCGTTCAGGTACTGGTAGCCAACGCCGAGGGTGGCGCGGCCACCCAGTTGCTGTTCAACCTCGGCGCTGATCTGCTGCGACACGGCATTCTGCAGGCCGCGATCCATGGTGGCCAGGTTGGGCAGCGTCACCAGGGGCACGGCCGCCGACAGGATGCTGGGGAACACCGGCGCGCCGGCCTGGGTGGGCGACAAGCTGACCACGTACTGCTGCAAGGCAGTGACGTCGGTGGTGTTGCTGGCCGACATCAGGGCGTTGGCCAGCGCGCGCAGCGGCACGCGGTCGTAGAACAGCCCGGCGCCGCCGCGGATGATCGTGCGGCGCGACTCGAACGGCGACCAGGCAATGCCAATGCGAGGCGACACGTTGTTCGTGTCGGTATTAATGGTCTCCAGGTACTGCAGGTCGTAGCGCAGGCCCAGGTTCAGCGTGACGTCGGGTGTCACCTTCCATTCGTCCTGCGCGTAGACGCCGAGGTTAGGGTTGGCCTGAGCCAATTCGCTGATGCCGAACGTCTGCGCAAACCCCGAGTTATTGTAGGTGCCGGCCAGGAAGTTC
>CAMBHC010000180.1 GCA_945866285.1 Candidatus Sulfopaludibacter sp. SbA3
GCCACGAACAGCCATCTGGTGAATTTCGTCATCGTGGTCTCTCCCGAATCAGCGATGGCCGAACCTATCGAAACAGGTCGAACATATAGGAGTACTTGACGATCAGCGAGCGGTCGGTGCGTTCGGGCCGATCGAACAGGTCGTACAGGCCGCGAGTATCAGTATAGACGACGAACAGGCCGGTGTTGGCCGCCTGCAACCACCCGAACCGGAAATTCATCGACCACAGGTCGGCCCGGTCGTTGTACTGAACCAACGCCTGCGTAAACGCGCGCGACGAGAACGAGTACGACACGCGGGTGCGAATCAAGTTGGTCACAAACGCGCCGCCGGGAAGGTCCACCTCGTTGCGCTGATAGTTAAACTCGGTGGTGAGCGCGTCGCCGGCGCGAAACTTGATCGTGGGGGTGAGCGCCAGCCGATCGCCGCCGAAGAACCCGCCGGCGGTGACGCGCATCTGCACGCTGAGCGGCGCGCCCTGATTGCTCATGTACACCAATTGCGCCTCCGCGTGGTCGTAGGTGCCGGGCGGCACGACGATACCCGGGTAGATCTCGAACGGCGTTCGCACGCCCTCACGCGTGAGGTTCATGCCGGTGTGCACCTCGGTGCTGTCGCGGAACTGCCAATGGTTGTCGAGGTGCAGGAAGCCGGTCTCCTGGAAGCCATCAAGCCCCCAGAAGCCGCGGAACGTGGCGTGCGGACGCAACTCCTGGATATTGATGAAGTCCTTCGGCCGAAAGCGCGTCATCAACATCACATCGGGCTTGCGATAGCCTCTGCGGCTCAGGAAACCGACCTCCGGATTGAAGCCGGCGCCGACCTCCTGGTAACCGGCGTTCAGGTCCCACTGCGGATGGTTCGTCTGCGAGCGGATGTTGAACGCGTGCGTGCCGTCGGTGACGCCGTCCGTGTCGGTCTTCGCGAAGAAGCCCGTGACCATGCTGGTCGGGGCGACTCCCCACTTGCCGTCCACACCGTAGGTGCGGCCGGGCGACCGCTCGCGTGCGAGGTCCCCCGTTTCCAGGCGGTTCGTGAAGATGCCGCCGATTGACGACCGGTTCGGCAGATCGCGGCTGACGCGCATCACCGTGAAGTTCGTGCTCGCCACCGTGCCGTCGAAATCGTCGGTCTGCATGTTCAGCATGCCGACGTTGAAGCGGCCGGCCTTCCCTGACACGCGGCCACCGCCGAGGATGGGAATGGCCTCGCCGGCAGTGCTGATGCCGATGCGGCGGCTGAAAAACAGGTCGACCTCGCCGGGGTTGCCGACACTGAAGAAGCCGGCATTCTCGAGGAAGAACGGCCGCTTCTCTGGGAAGAACAGGTTGAAGCGATCGAGGTTGACCTGCTGGTCATCGACTTCGACCTGCGCGAAGTCGGTGTTCACCGTCGCATCCAGCGTCAGGCTGGGCGTGAGGCTGTATTTCAGGTCGCCGCCCACCTCACCAAGGAACTCGCTGTCGGCCGGGATGACCCCCGACTCCAACGCATTGCCCAGCACGTACGGCGTGATGCGCAGGTTCTTCAGCGCCGGCGTTTGCACCCCGGTCAGCGAGCCCGCCAGCGACAGGCGATACAGGTTGAACTGGCGTGGAATCGGCGCCCAAAACGCCCGCTCGTTCTTGCGCCGGATGTTGCGCTGAAAGTTGATGCCCCACGCCTGCTCGGTGGCCGCCGGGTAGCGCAGCGTACGGAACGGGATCGCGAACTCGGTCGACCATCCCTGGGCACTGATCTTGCTGCGCACGGTCCATGCACCATCCCAGTTGATGTTGAACCCCGACCCCGAGCCGGCCGACTGCATCTGGCCAAACCCGAGGCCGCCGCCGCCCTGCCCTTCATTCGTCACCTGGCCGTCGTACTCGACGCCGGCCGGGTTGGTGCCGAACACGAAACCGTTCTGACGGTCGCGATAAGTATCGACGATCATTTGAAAGCTGTCGGTGTCGTCCATCGGGGCATCGCGGCGCGCATCGGACACGATGATGCCGCCCGGGTCGGAGTCGTACAGCACCACGCCGACATACAACGTGTCGGCCGTGAAGATGACGCGGACCTCGGTCTTCTCGGACGCGGGCTGGCCCTCATCCGGCTGCTCCTGCACGAAGCTGGTGATCGGCGGCGCGTTCTTCCACGCGGGGTCTCCGAGCACATCACCATCGAGGGTGGGCACTTCAGTCGCGCGTAGCGCTGTGGCGACGTTGGCCGAGCCTGGCTTGGTCTGCGCCGAAGCGCTGAGGGTGGCGGCGAACAAGCCGAGGGCCGAGAGGACTACGAGTCGGGTGAAGTACATGCAGTTACAAGTCCTGATGAAGTGGAACTCAGAGGGTACTACAGCCCCCCACGAATGGGCGGAGCCCGCGAGCCCGACGAGGCGCGCGGCGCCGAGCCACACGGGGTGCGGCCGGGACTGAAGTCCCGCCCCGACGAACAGCTACACGCTGTCGCGCGCGTCCAGGTCGAGCACTGTGCCAAGCAAGACGTTTGCGCCGCGCTCGCAGTCATCCCACGTCGTGAGCTCTTTCGGCGAATGGCTGACGCCGCCGACACTCGGCACGAAGATCATGCCCATTGGGCAGAGTCGCGCAATCTGCTGCGCGTCGTGACCGGCGCCGCTCGGCAGCACGCGGGTCTGCAGGCTCAGGGCACTGGCCGCGCGGCCGATGGCCGCCTGGATACCGCTGGTCGTTGGCACTCCCACGTTGGCACTCGACAGCGTGAAGGCGATCGTCGTGCCGGTCTCCTTCGCAATCTCACTGGCACGGGTCTTCAACGCATCATCAAGCGCACGGATCACGGGTTCCGACAAGTCACGGAACTCGACACTCAACGTCGCCTTGCCGGGAATCACGTTCGGCGAATTCGGTTCGATCGCGATTTGGCCGACCGTGCCCACCTGCCGGCCCTGCCGGCGCGCGGCGATGTCGCGCACGGCTAGCGTCAATTGCGCCGCCGCCACCATCGCATCCTTGCGCTCACCCATCGGCGTGGTGCCGGCGTGGTTCGCGACACCTTCGATGACCACCTCGTAACGGTGGAGGCCGACGATGCCCTCGACAATGCCGATGGGGACCCTGGCCTGGTCGAGCGTGCCGCCCTGCTCGATGTGCAGCTCGACGTACGAATGCCAGGTACCCTTGCCGCGAATCGCGGTCTCAATTTGATCGGGGTTGCCGGCAAGGCGCTTGATCGCGTCGGATCGCTTCATCCCATTCCACGTCCGGTCCATATCGCCCGCCTGCAAGTCGCCGGCGACAATGCGGCTGGCCGCGGTCATGATGCCGAACGCCGTGCTCTCTTCATGCGCCCACAGCACCATCTCGATCGGATGTTTCGTCTGGATCTTCGCGGCCTGCACCGCCTGGATCACTTCCAGTGCCGAGAACGTGCCCAGGTCGCCGTCGAAGTTACCGCCGTTCGGCACCGAGTCGATGTGCGACCCGAACAGGATCGCCGGCTGGTTTGGCTGTCCGCCATAGCGCGCGAAGATATTACCGGCCGCGTCGATGCGCGGGACGATGTCGGCCGACTTGATCTCGTCGATCATGAACGCCCGCGCCGTGAGATCGGCCACCGAATAGGCGACGCGTGACACGCCGTCGGCAAACGTGCCGCCCGCCGGGCGGCCGTGCGTGCTGAGTCGCTCGAGGCGATTGCGCAAGCGCGCGGCGTTAATGGCGGGTCGCGGCGATTGGCGTGACCAGGCGCGGGTTGGAATGGCCAGCGCCGACGCGCTGGCCAGGGACAGAAACGAACGACGTGAAATCATGGCACTCCGGGATGTCGGACCAGCACTAGCGCAGGCGTGCGAGCGATTCTCATAGCCCTCCACGAGATTCCGAACCCGTGGAGTATATAGTGTCGGGGCACCCTCGAGTCGCGCGGGTGTCCCGACACTGTAAAGGAGCGTTCTGATGCGTCGAATGTTGTTGATCCTGCTTTCCCTGCTCCTTCTGCCCTCGTCTGCCTTTGCCACGTGGTCGGTGATTGCCCTCGATCGCGCCTCGGGCCGCGTCGTGATTGCCTCGGCCACTTGTGTGGACCGCGACGATCAGTTCCTGATGGGCGTGCAGGCCGTAGTCGTGCCCGGCAAGGGCGTGGCCGCGTGCCAGGCCGGCGTCGACGGCACTCACAAGAACCAGATGCTGGTGTTCGAGGAGTTGCAGAAAGGTACCGACCCGAAGCGCATTATCGAGTTGCTCAGCGCCGACCCGGCCTATCAAAGCCGGCAGTTCGCCATCCTCGATCTGCAGGGCCGCAGCGCCGGTCACTCGGGCCTCACCAACGGCTACGTGTCGCAGGACATCCAGGGCCAGGTGCCGGGCACCCAGATCTTCTATTCCGTCCAGGGCAATATCCTGCGCGCGGGCCAGGTAGTCCCCAACGGCGTGCAGGCGTTCATCAAGACCGCGGGGTCGCTCACAGATCGCGTGATGGCGGCGATGGAAGCCGCTGACGGTTCCGGCGGAGACAGCCGCTGCGTGTGCCCACCGTGGCCCACCGACGGTACCGCGCCGGCCATTCCGTGTGACAACAGGACAGCACACATCGCGTACATCCTGGCGTCGGATCCGAAAGACACCAACGGCGACTCGCACAATAACGGCAAGTACGCGCTGTACCTGACAGTGTCGCAGCCCGGTGGCGACAAGGGACCGAACCAGATCAAGGCCGGTGAGAACCTGAACCCCGTGAAAGCGCTGCGCCTGCGCTACGACGCGTGGAAGAAGACGCAGGGCCCTGGTGTGGCTGGCCTCCCTAATCCCCTACCCACCCCACCAGCCCCAGCCGCCCAAGGTGGCGGTGGCGGCGGACAGAACCGTCGCGGACCGATGCAGGTGATGTCGCTGACGTCCACCGCATGGGTCGACGGCGGCACTATTCCAGCGAAGTACACGCAAGCCGGCGTGCAGGTGTCGCCGCCGCTCGCCTGGACGGCGCCGGATGATGCGGTCAGCTTCGTCCTGATCGCGCGCGACGCCGACGTCGCCATCGGCAACGGCACGGATGACATGCTGCATTGGATGCTGTGGAACATCCCGAAGGGCACGCGTTCGCTGGCGGAAGGTGTGCCGCAGGCGAATCAGCTGCCTGACGGCACGCGGCAGATCAGCGCCAGCGGTCCGTACTACCGGGGCCCTGGTGCGCCGGCCTCCGGACCCGCGCATCACTACGTATTCGAGGTCTACGCGCTCGACTCAGCCATCGACGTACCCGCGGTCGGGCAGTCGCCACCGCTGACCCGTGCGGCGGTGATGGCGGCCATGGCCGGAAAGATCCGCGGCAAGGGCGCGCTCGTTGGCCTGTTCAAGAGGTAGCCGCGCTTAACGAAACAGCGAGACCAGCTGAAGCTCGAAGCCAGACAGGATCGGCGTCGTCAGGACGTCGCCCGCGCTGGCTTCGAGCTGCTCGGCCATCGTCAGCGCGCCACCGAGAATGCGTCGATACACCTGAATCCGATTCAGGGTCCCGTCCACAATCCAATATTCGCGAACACCGCCCCGGTCGAACAGGTCGCGCTTGATCCCGACATCTCGTTTGCGCGTTGACGGCGAGAGCACCTCGACCACGAGCGTCGGCGCGCCTTGCACATTCTTAGCGGTGAGGATTTCATTCTGAGCGTCCGCGATCAGAATGAGATCGGGCGCGACGACGTCGTGATCAGAAAAGACAACGTCGAGCGGCACGCCGAACACCCGGCCGATGTTGGGATTCCCTCGCAGGTACGTCTCAATCTCGTACCAGAGCCGGCCCACTAGGAGTTGGTGGCGAGTCACGGGGTGGGCCGTCACGAAGTGCTCCCCGCCAATAAGCTCGTGCCGAACGTCGTTGTATTCGCCCGGGAACCTGGTCCAGAGCTCGTTGACCGTAAGCATCGCCCCCTCCCGATCCACAGCCTAGCATCGTCGCGCATGCGGCGATCAAGAGCGAGGATCGTGCCGGGCGATTTTCCAAGAGAATCGCGACTTGGGCGCCTGCGAGTACGCAGTTACTGCGTACGAGCTGTCGATCGAGTGTGGATGAAACTGCGCGGGTGGGAT
>CAMBHC010000181.1 GCA_945866285.1 Candidatus Sulfopaludibacter sp. SbA3
GTTCGGCGCCGCCAACGCGCGCGCGGCCAACCTGCGTGTCGTGGTCGTTGGCGCGGTCGAGGAAGAGGCGGCCACCAGCAAGGGCGCCCGCTTCATCGCCGCGCGGTTCAACGGCACCACCGAGCCGATTCCGACCGCGTGCATCATCGGCGAGCCCAGTCACTGGAACCGCGTCACGCTCGGCTACAAGGGCCGGCTGCTGCTCGACCTGGTCGCCGACCAGCCCATGGCGCACACCGCCGGACCCGATGCCAGCGTCGCCGCGGTGGTCGTCGACTTGTGGAACTGGGTCACGGCCCACGCCGCCGCCCACAACCAGGGCAAGGACAAGGCGTTCGAGCAGTTGAGCCCCAGCCTGCGGCGCTTCATCACCTCGACCAACGCGGAGATGCATGACCTCGTTGATGCGCAGTTTGCCTGGCGGCTGCCGGTCGGCTTCGATGCTGAGGCCTTGATGGCGGGATTGCGCGCGTGGCCCGGCGCGAATGTCCGCGATGGCCACACCCAGTTTGATTTCCGTTTCAAGGGCGAAGAGCGCGCCTGGCGCGGCGACCGCAACAATCCGCTGGTCCGCAGCTTCCTCGCCGGGGTCAGGACCGAAGACCCCTCAGCGCCACTGGGATTCGTACTGAAGACCGGCACCAGCGACATGAACGTGGTGGCGCCGGTGTGGCAGTGCCCGATCGTCGCCTACGGGCCAGGAGATAGTTCGCTCGATCACACCCCGAACGAACACCTGCCGCTCGATGAATATTGGAAGGCGGTCAACGTGATCGCTCACACCCTCGCGGCGTTCAGCGCGTCATAGTCACCAACGCTGCGAAAATGTCGATCGCCTCCCACAGGTGGCCGACGCGCAGGTTCTCGTTGATCGCATGCTGGTTGTTGTCGAAGTTCACCACCGCCAATCCGATGGTCGGCAGTTTCAGATCATCGTCAAACGTCGAGAACGGCATGCTGCCGCCAATGGTCGGCATCTGCACCAGCCGCTGATCGAGCGCGCGGATCGCGTTGGCGGCCATCACCGTGGCCGGATCGTCCATGTTCCCCTTGCCAATCGGAAACCCGCCACCGCTCTGAGTGATGCGCGCAATCTTGGGCTGGGTCCGGCGAGTGGCGGCATCGGGCGGACCGGTGACGATGAAGTAGCCCTGGTCGCGAACGTGCGCCACCAGCCGTTCGTACTGCGTCTTCTCGTTCAGTCCGTTCACCAGCCGCATCTCGACTCGCCCGGTGGCTGCTCCGGACACCGCGTTGCGCGCGTTGATGCCGACCGTGCCTGATTGCAGTCCGGCCACGGTCAGCGTCGGGCGGTTGTGCTGCAACTCGATGCGGCTCTCGGGATGCTCGGCCCTGGCGAGGCCGAACTGTTCAAGCAGCTTCTGATCCACGTTGGGAATCTCGTCGATGGCCCGGCGCTCGCTGGCCGTCAGTGGCACGACGCCATCGTAGAAGCCCTTGACCGTGACGTTACCCGCTTCGTCTTTCATCGAGGCAATCAGCTTGGTCAGTGCCATCGCCGGGTCGGTGACGAAGTTGCCATAGTTGCCGCTGTGCAGGTCGCCGGTGGCGCCGTAGATGGTGATCTCCGCGCCGGTGACGCCCCGCGATCCGTAAAACACCGTGGGCAATCCGCTCGGATGGCGAGGGCTGTCAACGACCACGGCGAGGTCAGCCCGAACGGCGGCGGCATTGGCGGTCATCGCCGCCGTGAAGTTGGGCGAGCCGGCTTCTTCTTCTCCATCCAGCACGATCCGCAATGACCACGGCACGATCGCGCCGGTGGCGGCCAGACCGTCCATGGCCGCCAGGAAGGCAACGATGGGGCCCTTGTCGTCGGCGACGGCGCGGCCGTAGAGGCGCAGATCAGGATTGAGGGCGGCGGACGATGAGGCCAGGTCGAACCGTGTCTGCCCGAGCATGGCCACCGGCGCAAACGGCTGGCCAATCGTCCAGTCTTTCGCCTCGGTCGGCTGCCCGTCGTAGTGCATGTAGAACGTCAGCGTGCCGGCGGCATTCGCCGCATCGCGCCTGGCAATGAGGACCGGCGAGCCAGGCGTCTGGACGCGGGCCACCGTGAAGCCCCGCTGTTCGAACATGCCGGTGAGCATGTCGGCGTTCTTGATGATGTCGGCCTTGCTGGAGGCGATGTTGGGCAGCGCCACCAGTTGCATCAACTCGGCGACAATC
This sequence comes from Candidatus Sulfopaludibacter sp. SbA3, assembly GCA_945866285.1. Taxonomy (GTDB): domain Bacteria; phylum Acidobacteriota; class Vicinamibacteria; order Vicinamibacterales; family UBA2999; genus 12-FULL-67-14b. Next base: position 2,191 of record CAMBHC010000181.1, read on the forward strand.
TGCCGCTCGTGGGCAGCCCGCCACTCGCGCACCTTGACCACCGCCGGCGAGGGCGCTGCCAGGAGCACCACTCCGCCAAACACCACCATGACCGCCGACCACGCCTGGACGATTCGCTTCATGACGGCAGTATAGCCGCGCTGGTGAGGATACAATCGGCGCCGATGTCTTCTGTGAACAACGCCGTCACCATTGCCGACCTCCGTCAGCGCGCCATGGCGCGACTACCGCGCATGGCCTTCGACTACATCGATGGCGGCGCGGAACGCGAATGGACGCTGCGCGAGAACTGTCGCGCCTATGAAGACGTGCTGTTCCGTCCGCGTTCTGCGGTCGCGACGAGCTCGTGCGACCTCTCCGCCAACGTCCTCGGCACCACCATCAAGGTGCCCTTCATCCTGGCGCCTGTGGGCAGCAGCCGGATGTTCTATCCGCGTGGCGAAGAAGTGGCGGCGGCAGCCGCCGGTCATGCGGGTACGATCTATTCCTTGTCGACGCTGTCAGGCTGCCGCATGGAAGACGTCAAGGCGGCCACGAATGGAACCGCCTGGTATCAGCTGTACCTGGTCGGTGGCCGCGATGTCGCGCTCGGGGCGATTGCGCGCGCCAAGGCCGCGGGTTTCAAGGCCCTCGTCGTCACCATCGACACACCGGTGGCGGGCATGCGCGAACGCGATGCCCGCAACGGCGTGAAGCAGTTGCTGTCGCGCAACCTCTCCATGGTGCCGCACCTGGGCCAGATGCTGGTCCGGCCCAGCTGGCTCTACAGCTTCTTCGGCGACGGCGGCCTGATGAACTTTCCCAACATCGTCATCAACAACCAGCCGATGGGATACGCCGATGTCGGCGCCGCGCTCGAGCAGTCGATGACGTCGTGGGACGACTTCAAGTGGATTCGCGAGGCCTGGGGCGGGCCGATCGTCGCCAAGGGCGTCCATACGGCTGATGATGCGAGGCGGGCGGTGGCAGAGGGCGCGGCGGCAATCGTCGTGTCAAATCACGGCGCGCGACAGCTCGATGGCGTGTCACCGACCATTCGCGTGCTGCCAGAGGTGGTCCAGGCGGTCCACGGTCAGACCGAGATCCTGCTCGACGGCGGCATCCGCCGCGGCAGCGACATCGTCAAGGCCATCTGCATGGGTGCGCGAGCGGTGCTGATTGGCCGCGCCTACGCCTATGGCCTGGCCGCCGCGGGTGGCGACGGCGTAGCCCGGGCGATCGAGATCCTGCGCACCGACGTGGTGCGGACCATGAAACTCCTGGGCTGCTCGCGCATCGAAGATTTAGACGGCTCGTATGTCGAGGTTCCATCCGAGTGGACCGCTCGAGCCCGGAGTGCTGATTATGTCGATTCGACCCGTTAAGCGTGTAGTTGCAGCCACCCCGCACACGGAAGGCGCCGGCGTGAAGCTGCATCGCGGCTTCGGTTTTGGCGACACCAGTGAGTTCGATCCGTTCCTGCTGTTCGATGATTTTCGCAACGAACGGCCGGACGACTACCTGGCCGGCTTCCCGTGGCATCCGCATCGCGGCATTGAAACCATCACCTACGTGCTTGCGGGCACGGTGGCGCATGGCGACAGCCTCGGCAATCGCGGCTCCCTTGGCGCCGGCGACGTGCAATGGATGACGGCTGGCAGCGGCATCATGCACCAGGAAATGCCGCAGGGCGATGCGCAGGGGCGCATGCACGGGTTCCAGTTGTGGGCGAACCTGCCGCGCGCGCTCAAGATGACGGCGCCGCGCTACCAGGACGTGCAAGCCAAGGACATCCCGGAAGTCACGGATGATGACGGCACGCACGTGCGCATCGTGGTCGGAGACTTCTGGGGCAAGAAGGGTCCGGTCGAAGGCGTCGCGGCCGATCCGCGTTACCTCGACGTCTCGGTCGCGCCAGGCAAGACCAAGCGCCTGGCCGTGGACAACTCGCGGCATGCGTTCGCCTATGTGTTTGCCGGCAGCGGCACGTTTCGTGATGCCTCGAAGCCGCTCGCCGTGCAGACCGAACTGGTCGGCGTCTCCGATGACCCGACCCCATCCATGCTGGGCAATCGATCGCTGGTGGTGTTCGACAGCGGCGACGAGATCACGGTGAGCGCGGGCGACGAGGGCGTTCGCTTCCTGCTGGTCTCGGGCCGGCCGCTGGAGGAACCGGTGGCGTGGTACGGACCAATCGTGATGAACGAACAATCGGAGTTGCAGCAAGCCTATGCCGAGCTACAGAATGGGACCTTCATCAAGCATCGCTAACGTGCGGGCCTGCGGGTCCGCCTGAAGGGACCCGTCATGAATCGCTCTCGTCGATCGTTCATCCAGGCCGGTACTGTCGCCGGCATCGGCGCCGGCCTTGCCGCTTGCAACACTGCTCCAGCACCCGCCCAGGCGCCCGCCACGGCTCCGGCGGCTGCTGGCCCACATCCCGCCATTGCCGCCCTCAAGTCCATGACCGCCGGCGTCAAGCCGATCACCGCCGACGAGCGCGGCGCCCGCCTGGAGAAGGCACGCCAGCTGATGGTCGACAACAAGATCGGCGCGCTCTACCTCGAGGGCGGGTCGAGCCTGTTCTATTTCACCGGCGTGCGCTGGGGTCTGAGCGAACGGCCATTCGCGTGCATCATTCCCGCCAAGGGCGAACTCGGCTGGGTGTGCCCGGGGTTTGAAGAAGAACGCGCGCGCGAGCTGGTCAAGGGCCAGGCCGATGTCCGGGTGTGGCAGGAAGATGAAAGCCCGTACAAGCAGATCGCCGGATTCCTCAAGGACCGTGGCGCAACCGGACGCGTTGCGGTCGACGAGCGCCTGCGCCACTTCATCTTCAGCGGCGTGAAGAAAGAGCTGCCGGGCACGGACTTCGTGGATGGTGAGCTCGTCACCGCCGGCTGCCGGATGATCAAGTCGGCCACCGAGCTGGCATTGATGCAGAACGCCAGTGACATCACCATCGAGGCGTTCCGTGCGGCGTTTGCCACCTTCCGCGAGGGCATGACGCAAGGCGACCTCCAGGCCAACATCGCCGCCGCTCACCGCGCCCTCGGCGCGCCCGGGGGCAGTGCCTCGGTCAGCTTCGGTAAGTTCACCGCCTTCCCGCATGGCAGCATCGAGCCGCAGAAGCTGGTCGAGGGCGACGTCATCCAGGTGGATGGCGGCTGCGCCATCGACGGCTACCAGTCGGACATTACGAGGACGACCGTGTTTGGCAAGGCGAGCGCGCGCCAGATTGAGATCTGGGAACTCGAGAAGAAGGCCCAGGCCGCGGCCTTTGCCGTGGTCAAGCCCGGTACGCCGTGCGAAGCGGTTGACGCGGCGGCGCGCAAGGTCATCACCGACGCCGGCTTCGGCCCCGACTACAAGGTGCCTGGCCTGCCCCACCGTACCGGCCACGGGATTGGTCTCGACGGCCACGAGTGGACCAACTTCGTGCGCGGCAACAAGACACTGCTCGCGCCCGGGATGTGCTTCAGCAACGAGCCGATGATCGCGATCTACGGCGAGTTCGGTATTCGGTTGGAGGACTGCCTCTACGTGACCGAGGGCGGCGCGCAGTATTTCACGCAGCCGAGCCCGTCGATCGACAAGCCGTTCGCCTAAGTCCATTGGCCACAGAGGACACCTTTTTGGCGTCCTCTGTGGCTAATATTCAAGTATGGCGACGTTATTCACATCTCCACTCAGAATCCCTCTTAACGTAGACGAACGGTTCGTGCGGGCCTCTGGTCCCGGTGGCCAGAACGTCAACAAGGTGGCGACCGCGGTCGAGCTCCGCTTCGACATCGACAACTCGTCGCTGCCTCCAGACATGAAGTTGCGTCTCAAGGCGCTCTCCGGGCGCAAGGCGCTGACC
>CAMBHC010000182.1 GCA_945866285.1 Candidatus Sulfopaludibacter sp. SbA3
AGAGTCTGGCGACCTATGTGCCGCCCCGCCTGTTGACCAATGCCGACCTCGAGAAGATGGTCGACACGACCGACGAGTGGATCATGCAGCGCACCGGCATTCGCCAGCGCCACATTGTCGACCCTGGCGTGGCGACGAGCGATCTCGCCGCCGAAGCGGCGAAGGAGGCCATCAAGCGTGCGGGCCTGACGCCGGACGACATCGACCTGATCATCGTCGGCACGGTGACCCCGGACATGCTGTTTCCGAGCACGGCCTGCCTGGTGCAGCACAAGATCGGTGCGCACAAGGCGTGGGGCTTCGACCTGTCGGCGGCGTGTTCGGCGTTCACCTACGCCTTGACCGTCGGCAGCCAGCTGGTGGCGGCGGGCAACGTGAAGAACGCGCTGGTGATTGGCGCCGACGTCATGTCGAGCATCATCGACTACACCGATCGCGCGACCTGCGTGCTGTTCGGCGACGGGGCGGGAGCCGTAGTGCTGGCGCCGTCGTCCGAGCCCAACGTCGGTATTCTCGACTTCGAGCACATGATCGACGGCAGCGGCGGTGGCGCGCTGTGTATGCCAGCCGGCGGCAGCCACATGCCGGCATCGCACGAGACGGTCGACAAGCGGCTTCACTACGTGAAGCAGGACGGCCAGACGGTGTTCAAGTTCGCCGTGCGCAATACCGGTGAGATCTGCGAGCGGCTGCTGAAGCGCAACAACCTGACTGGCGACGATCTCGATCTATTCGTGTCGCACCAGGCCAACAAGCGCATCATCATGTCGGCGGCGGAACGCATCGGGATGCCGGAAGAGAAGGTCGTGATCAACATCGATCGCTTCGGCAACACCACGGCGGCGACCATTCCGCTCGCGCTGAACGACGCCATCGAGAGCGGCCGGCTGAAGAAGGGGCACTTGATCATGATCACCTCGGTCGGCGCCGGGTTCACGGTGGGCTCGCTGCTGGTGCGCTGGGGATACTGATAAGTACAAAGTCGTTTCACCGGGAGACACGTAGCCGGAAGGGCAGCGTGGCAGTTCGCCGTTAACTTGCCTGCCGGCAATGGTTCGCCTGTTGTGTCGCAATGTGACACTTCAAAATCCGCCTGTTTGCTTCAGGCTCGCCAGGCGGCAAGTCTGTATTTCACAGTCACTTGCGATCAGTAGACTGGCCGAAACAGAGCAGGGGTCTGCCCATGCGGAACATCGTGGAATTGCACAATTAGTACTCAGTGACAGACGCCTGAGCTGTTTCTGTTGTACCAAGGAGATGCTGCCGCCGCGTAGAGGGTGTCGTGCCTTGCTCTCTAATTCGGCCGGCCGCAAGTTGGCAGGCATAAGCGGCGGCGCTTTGCTGGAATTGCCCGAGTCGAATGAGTAAGCTAAACGGATTGCAAGACTCTGGTCAGACAGTTCGCGTCGTGTTCGAGACGGTCATCGTTCACTAGGCCAAAGACTCTCTCGAAATAGGTTAAGGCCCGAATACCTCGAGGGGGGTTCGGGCCGTTTGTTTGAATCCCACCGTGAACGTCACCGACTTCAACTTCCACCTGCCCGACGAGCTGATTGCCCAAGATCCCCCGGTACAGCGGGGCACCTCGCGGCTGCTCGCACTCGACCGCGCGAGCGGAGATGTGAGGCATCACCAGTTCGCCGACTTGCCGTCGCTGCTGCGGCCCGGCGACTTGCTCGTAGTCAACGACACGCGCGTCTTTCCGGCGCGGCTCATCGGTCAGCGCTTGCCCGGTGGCGGGGCGGCGGAATGCTTCCTCGTGCGCCCGACCGGGAACGGCGATGAATGGGTGGCCCTCGTGCATCCTGGCCAGCGACTTCGGGAAGGTGCGCGGATGCTGTTCACTGCCGGCGAGCACCGCCTGAATGCGGAAGTCGTGGGGATGCACTTCCACGGCCGCAGGACGGTTCGCTTGTGGACTGACGATGGCTCGAGTGCGCGAGATGCGATTGACGCCATCGGCCACATTCCGTTGCCGCCGTATATCAAGCGCGGTGACGAGCCGGCGGACCGCGATCGCTACCAGACCGTGTTTGCGCGCGACCGTGGATCGATCGCCGCCCCGACTGCCGGACTGCATTTCACGCCCGCGTTACTGGACGCCCTCGCCGACCGGGGCGTCCAACGGGCCGCCGTCACCCTGCACGTTGGCTACGGCACTTTTCAACCCATTCGGGTCGAGCGCGTCGAAGATCACCAGATGGAGGCCGAGCACTACGAGGTGTCAGCCGCGACCGCTGCGGCGTTGACGGCGGCGCGGCGCGACCAACGCCGCATCATCACGGTCGGCACTACCTCCACCCGTACCGTTGAGTCACTGACCATCGACCCGGACGGCGCCGTGCAGCCTGGCAAGGGTGAAACGGCGCTCTTTATCCATCCCGGCCACCGGTTCCAGCTGGTCTCGGGAATGATCACGAACTTCCACCTGCCGCGGTCGTCGCTGATCATGCTGGTATCGGCCTTGGCGGGCCGGGAACACGTGCTCGCGGCCTATGCCAGCGCCGTCAAGGAGCGCTATCGGTTCTATAGTTACGGGGACGCAATGGTGGTGCTATGAAGCTGCCCTACGAAGAATTTGATCTGTCGGGCGTGAAGACCTATCCGCTGCGCTCGCGTGCGAGCAAGGTGACGCGGGCGCAATTTGCCACGCCCTACAAGAAGGGCACGGGGGTCGCCGGGTTCTTGGAAGGGTTGCCGTCGTTGCTGGCCGTGAGCGACTTCAGGGCGGTCGTGCAGGCGCTGCTCGCCGCGAGGCGTGCCGGCCGCGCCATTATCTGGGGCCTTGGCGCGCACGTGTTGAAGACCGGCCTGTCGCCGGTGATCGTGGACCTGATGGAACGCGGGTTCGTGTCCGCCGTCGCGACCAACGGCGCGGGCATTATTCACGACTTCGAGATCGCCTTGTCAGGCGCGACGTCGGAAGACGTGGACGCGACGCTAGGGCCGGGCACGTTCGGCATGGCCGAGGAGACCGGTACCCAATTGAACCAGGCCATCATCGATGGCGTGGCTGCGGGACTTGGGCTGGGTCAAGCTGTTGGCCGCTACCTCGCAGAGGGGCCAGCCCCGTTTGCGCAGATCAGCATCGCGGCGAATGCCCACCGTCTGGGCATCCCACTGACGGCCCATGTCGCCATTGGCACCGACATCATTCACATGCATCCGCTCGCGTCTGGGGCGGCGATCGGCGAGGCCAGCCTCCGCGACTTCAAGTACTTCACTTCGTCGGTGGCACACCTCGCAGGCGGCGTGTTCCTGAACTGCGGTTCGGCCGTGATCCTGCCCGAGGTCTTCCTGAAGGCAGTGGCGATTGCCCGGAATGACGGCCGGTCACTGGAGGGCCTGACGACGGTCAACCTCGATTTCCTGCGCCACTATCGTCCGCTGACCAATGTCGTATCGCGGCCCACTGCGGGCACCGGCAAGGGGTATTCGCTGACGGGCCATCATGAGCTGATGCTGCCGCTGTTGGCGGCGGCCTTAATTGAGGGTCTGTAGCGCCTGCCTGCATCAAGATCTTGCCCGGTCCGGCGGGCCTGAAGTACCATCAAAGGTTCGTGCCGGAGTAGCTCAGTCGGTTAGAGCACGCGTCTCATAAGCGCGGGGTCGGCAGTTCGAGTCTGCCCTCCGGCACCACGACCCCCTCACCGAAGCCCGCCACAGGAGTGGCGGCCTTTACGCCGCTTCGCGTGGCGTCAGAGTGACCCCCACGGCCTCGGGTTCTTCCGCGGGTTGGGGGCGATCCGTCGAGTCAGGATGGCCATCGTATGGTTATGATCTTGGACGGTCAAGAATCCTGATGTCCCACCTGCTCGACAGGGTCCGGCGCTTCGCCGCGCAGCAGTCGCTGTGGCGCGCTGACACGCGCATCGTCGCCGCCGTGTCCGGCGGGGCGGACTCGGTGGCGCTGTTCTGCGCGCTGCAGCAGCTGGCCGCCGGTGGCGACTGTCAACTGGCCGGCCTGGCACACCTGCACCATCACATTCGAGGCGCCGAGGCTGATGGCGACGCCGCCTTCTGCCGGCATCTGGCGGAGCGGGCGGGTGTGCCGATGGTGATTGGCGATGCCGACGTGCCGGCGCTTGCCGCGTCTGCCGGAGTGTCGCTCGAAGTGGCCGGGCGCGATGCGCGACGGCAGTTCTACGCCACGGCGCAGGCCACGCTGAGCGCGTCGCGCGTCGCCGTGGCCCACACGCGGGACGATCAGGCCGAGACGGTGCTGTTGCGCCTGGCGCGAGGCGCAGGACCCTTGGGACTGTCGGGCATGGCGCCGCGGCGCGATCACCTGGTGCGCCCGTTGCTTGATATTCCGCGTGCCGAGTTGCGGTCTTACCTGAGTGAGATCGGCGTGACGTGGCGCGAAGACGCGACGAATGCCGACCGTGCCATTCCGCGCAACTGGGTTCGCCATGAGGTGTTGCCGCGCCTGCGCGAACTGAACGCGCAAGCCGACGCGGCACTCGCGCGGGCCGCGGGCCTTCTCCGGACCGACGCAGTCTTCCTCGATGGTCTTGCCAACGAAGCGGCGACCCGGCTCGTCAGACTTGAGGAAGGCGCCACGGGAGCCAAAGGCGCCGCGGCTGCGGGACGACGGGTCACGATTGACGCTGCGGAGTTGGGGCGGCTTCCGCTCGCGTTGGCGCGGCGGGTGGCGCTGCGGGCGCTGGAAACTGCCAACCCGTCGCGCTCGTATGGCTTAGAAGAGGCTGAACTACTCTGCGAGACCGCCGCCGGCGGTGTCGGCGGCAGCCTCGTAGGCCTCGAGATGGAACGTTTTGGCGCGGCCGTTGTCTTAGTAAGCAGGTTGCCAGGGGCCGCGAGCTTCGATCCGTTTGAACTCCAGCTTGACATGCCCGGGGTCGTCGACGCGCCGCATGGGCGCTGGACGCTGAGTGCCAGCGGTCCCATGCCGCGACACGAGGCACGCGCCGAAGCGGGACAGGTCATGCTGGACGCCGGTACGCTGAGCCCGGGTCTCATCGTGCGGCCGCGTCGCCCTGGCGATCGTCTGCATCCATTGGGCGCGCCCGGACGCAAGAAGGTGCAGGACGTGTTTGTGGACCGGAAGATCCCACGGGATGACCGTGACCGGGAGCCCATTGTCACTGACGAAATGGGTCGGATTGTATGGGTGGCGGGGCAGGTGTTGGCGGCACCCTTCCGGGTGACTTCGCTCACGACGACCGTGGTAGTCTTGACCCTGAGGCGCCAGTAAGCGCCTGGAGGTAGTGTTGAACACGACAGTAAAGAGCGTCGTTTTCTGGGTGGCGATGGTCGTGCTTGTCGCCCTGGTCTGGAACTTCTCGTCGCGCTTCCAGCGTAACGAGTCGATGTTCAGTTTCAGCGAGTTTGTCTCGATGGTCGACTCGGGCCAGGTGGCGCGCGTCAAGATCACCGGCAACGAGCTGACTGGCCTGACGCAGGCCAAAGAACCGTTCCGTACCTACATTCCCTTCCAGTACGAAGGCCTCGTCAATCGGTTGATCGAGAAGAAGGTCATTGTCGAAGCGAGGGAGCCGACGGCGTCGCCGTGGGCCGCGCTGCTGTTTTCGTGGGCGCCGATCCTGTTGCTGATCGGTTTCTGGATCTTCTTCATGCGCCAGGTGCAGAGCGGCGGCAACAAGGCGCTGTCGTTCGGCAAGAGCAAGGCGAAGTTGACCACGTCGGCGCAGAAGAAGGTCACCTTCCGTGACGTTGCCGGCGCGGAAGAAGCCAAGAGCGAACTGCAGGAAATTATCGAGTTCCTGAAGGAGCCGCAGAAATTCCAGAAGCTCGGCGGCCGCAGTCCGAAGGGCGGGTTGCGGATGGGCCCGCCGGGCACCGGCAAGACCCTGCTGGCGCGCGCCGTGGCCGGCGAAGCCAACGTGCCGTTCTTCTCGATTAGCGGCTCTGATTTCGTCGAAATGTTTGTCGGCGTCGGCGCGTCGCGCGTGCGCGATCTGTTTGAGCAGGGCAAGAAGAACGCGCCCTGCATTATTTTCATCGACGAGATCGACGCGGT
>CAMBHC010000183.1 GCA_945866285.1 Candidatus Sulfopaludibacter sp. SbA3
GGGGCTCTACGCCGACATAGGCCGCGCCCTCGGGCGCTTCAGTGGCTGGCGCGCGGCGTGTTTCGTGGCCAATCCGAGGTTTGTCTACGCCTTCGGTCACCGTGCCACCTTGACGAAGCCGGCGAGCAACGCCAACCTCCGCGGCACCTTCCTGGTATTCCAGCTGTAGGTCCGGTTCCTGATGGTCAGCGCCGCCGGGCGAAAGTCCGTCAGCGGGACCGTGTAATAAAAACGCGCTATTGACAGGGGATTCGCCTCAGTCGGTCCTCCAACGTCGTCACTACTCTTGCCTGGGAGCGCTTCTTTGAACCTGTTCCGTGCGTCGTCGATTCTTGCGCTGGTCTGTCTCAGCGCTCTATGTGTTCGTCCCGTCGCCGCCGCGCCGGCGCCGATCGCGACGCTGGCCGAACTCGAGGCGCAGGCCCGTGCGCGGACGACGCGGCAGGCTCGCCTGCCGCTCTCTTCATCGGCCGACGTGTTCCTCGGCCTCGAATCGTTCGAACCGGCCAGCAGCGGCCGCGTGCCGAACTACCTGCGCGCGCTTGCCGTGAAGCCGGCCACCGTGAAGCCGTTCGCGCACCTGATCAGGACGTTTGCCTATGGCGGCACGCTGTCGCCGGCGTTGAAGCTGGCGATGGCGACGCGCATTGCGCAGGTGAACCGCAGCGCCTACGGCGCGGTCCACCTGGCGCGGCTGCTGCGCAACACCGGGCCAGACGGTGACGCGCTGCTCGCGCGGTTGCGGGCGAACCAGCTCGAGCAGTTGGCTCCGGCCGACCGCCTCGCGCTGCGCTGGGCCGAACTGCAGACGCAGGACATCCGCGGGATGACCGACGACGAGTTCCGGCAGCTGCGCGGCTACTACAGCGACTCGGAGGTCGTGGAGCTGACGTTCACCGTCTCCTTCTTCAACTACTTCACGCGCATGGTCGAAGGGCTGGGCCTGCCGGTGGAGCCGTGGGTGCTCGACGCCGCGCAGAAGCCGGCCGCGGCGCCGGCGTGGACGCGCAATCGGACGCCGCCACGCGTGGCGCTGCTCTCCGACGCGGAGATCGAGGGCAGCGGATCGGTCCTGCAGGCGGCCCGTCGTCCGGTCGCCGGGAGCGCGGGGCTCGGCCTCGGCATGGCGAACTCACAGCGCGCGATGTACCGCGTGCCGGCGCTGGCCGCCGCCTGGCGCCAGTTCGGTGCCGCCAACGGCGACTCGTCTGTCGGGCGCGACATCCTGCTGCAGGTGTCGTTCGCGGTGTCGATGGCCAACGGCTGCCGCTACTGCACCATTCATCAGGTCGTCGGTCTGCGGCGCCTGGGTGTTGACCCGACCAAGCTGCTGGCGATGGAGAAGGACGACGACGCGCTCACGCCGCGCGAGCGGACGGCCGTGGTGTTTGCACGCGCGCTGACGGCGAGCCCGTCGACCGTGACCGACGCCGACTACGCGCTGGTGAAGCGGGCATTCCAGGAGGTCGGCGCGCTTGAAGTGCTGCTGCAGACCTGCAACTTCAGCTTCATGAACCGCTTCACCGACGGCCTGCGCCTGCCGTCCGAAGACGAAGCGATCAAGACCTACCGCGAAGTCTATGGGCGAGACACGCCCCCGAAGAAGTAGGAAGTCAGAGGCCGGCCACGCCCTCGCGGACCACCGAGTGGAACAGCAGTCAGGAACCACCCGCGACGGTGTCGTTATTTGTTGTTGGGTACCCGTATACTCTGCAACCGGAGATTGTCATGAAACACATCGCGACTTTACTGATCGCTGCGCTGGCCTCGGCGTGCGCGGCCAGCGCCGTGGAGCAGACCCCGTCGGCGCCCAGGCTCACCGTTGAACAGCTGATCGAGATCAAGCACCCGTCGAACGCGATGTGGTCTCCCGACGGCAAGCGCGTGGCGTTTGTCTGGGACCGCGCGGGCATCTCGAACCTCTATGTCGCCGACGCCAACGCTGGCGGCGAGCCGAAGGCCCTGACGTCGTATCCGAACGGTACGATCGGCAACGCGTTTTGGAGCGCGGACAGCTCGAAGGTGTATTTCGCTCGCGGAGGTGACCTGTGGCAAGTCGCGGCCGGCGGTGGCGCGCCGACCGCCACATGGACGACGCCTGCGCCCGAAGCGAATTTCATCCCCTCGCCGGATGGCGCTCGCGTGGCCTTGGTTCGCGAAGGCACGGACCTGATCGTTCGCGCCTTGGCCGACGGCAAGGAAACCAGGGTCGCGCACGACGACCAGAGCATGGGCGGCGCCAGCTGGTCGCCAGACGGCCTGCACCTCGCGTTCTCCGCCGGCGCGGAAGCGATTCGCCACGAGCAGACCCCTGCCTATTCGGGCGCCAAGATCATCTACACCATCACCGAACGGACGCCGAGCCAGACCTTCGTCGTGGCGGCCGGCCGCGGCAAGCCGGTGGCAATCGGCACTCCCGGCGGCGGCGGCCTGCGATGGCTCGACGCCAAACACGTCGTCTTCGATCGCACGTCCGCGGACTTCAAGAAGCGGACCAATTACGTCGCCGACATTGCCACGGGAACCACGCGCGTGGCTCGTGAAGACATCGACGATAAATTCTGGAGCATCACCGGTGATGCCGGCGCGGGCGCATTGCCGTCACCTGATGGCAAGTGGATCGCCGTGGTCAGCGATCGCGACGGGTGGGATCACATCTACGTGATGCCGGCCGGCGGCGGGGAAGGCGTGCAGATCACCAAGGGCAAGTTCGAGGCCTGGCGTCCGGCCTGGTCGCCTGACAGCACGAGGATCGCATTTGATGCCAACGAGCCCGAGCGTCCAGGCGTCCGACACCTGGGCGTCGCCACGATCGGTTCGGATCCCGCGCACGCGACGATCGCGATGATCACGTCCGGCCGCGGCACCAACGTCAGTCCGGCCTGGTCACCTGATGGTTCGCGCCTCGTCTATCAACATACCGATCCGCAGAACTCCGCTGACCTGTTCGTGATCGAGGCGAAGGCCGGCGCCAAGCCGATGCGCCTGTCTTCGTCGATGCCCGCCTCGGTCGACCACGCGATGTTGGTTGAGCCCGAGTTTGTCCACTATCCCGGCCCCGATGGCCAGTCGGTGCCCGGCTGGCTCTACGTGCCCAAGGGCCTCGATAAATCGAAGAAGCATCCCGCCATCGTCTGGATCCATGGCGACGGCGTGAACCAGAACTACGACGGCTGGCACGTGCAACGTAACTACGCTGTCTATTCGAGCGTCCATCAGTTCTTCCTGCAGCAGGGCTACGTGGTGTTCATGCCCGACTACCGCGGTAGCATCGGCTACGGCAAGGCGTGGCGCCAGGGCGTCTACATGGACGTGGGCGGCAAGGACGCGAAGGACGCGTGGATGTCGGCGAACTATCTGAAGACCCTTGGCTACGTGGACATGGAGCGCGTCGGCGTGTGGGGATTGAGCTACGGTGGCTTCTTCACGTTGATCGCCGTCACCGACCAGCCGACGCTGTTCCGCGCCGCCGTCGATGTCGCTGGCGTCGCCGACTATGCGATGTATTACGAAGATCCGTACCATGGCGGCTGGACGGCGAGCCGCATCGGCACGCCGGAACAAAACCCCGAGGTCTACAAGAATGCGTCCCCGCTGTCGCACGTGGATCGGCTCGAGCAGCCGTTGTTGATTCTGCACGGCACGGCGGACGTCAACGTGCCGTATCTCCACTCGGTACGGTTGGTCGACGAACTGCTCGCCAAAGGAAAAGGCGGGCTGGTCTCGTTCATGGTGTATCCCGGTGAATTCCATTACTTCACGCGCGCCCAGGTCCTGCGCGATGCGTGGAACAGAGTGGATCGCTTCTTCGGCCAACACCTGAAGGGCGTCAGCTCAACGACGCACTAGCGAGCCTCAACACCGCCAGGATGGCAGTCCAGCCATCCTGGCGAGGTAAGCCAGCGCCGCATGGCTCTCACTCCAGGTTCCCGTCTCCGGGGAGTAATACTCAGGGGCAGCAGTGCTACTCTTCCTGCAGCATGACCTACTCGCGACCTGGACTCGACGCTGACCGCGCCCATCTCCTGCATCCGCTGCACCATCCGTCTTCGTATCCGCAGGCGAGGATCTGGGTCGAGGGGCATGGTGCGGTGGTCAAGGACTCGACCGGCCGCGAGTACCTGGACGGACTGGCGGGTCTCTGGAACGTGACGGTCGGTCACGGTCGCACGGAACTGGCCACCGCTGCGTTCGAACAGATGTCGACCCTGGCCTACTGCTCGTCGTACGCCGGCTCCACCAACTACCCGGCGATTGCCCTCGCCGAACGCCTGAGCGAGATCGCCTACCCGTCGATCAACACGTTCTTCTTTACCAGCGGTGGCGCCGAGGCGACCGAAAGCTCCATCAAGACCGCGCGGTTCTACTGGAAGGCCCTGGGCAAGGCCGACAAGACCAAAGTCATCTCGCGTCATCGCGCCTACCATGGCCTCACGCTGGCGGCGATGAGCGCGACCGGCCTGCCGGCGTTCTGGCCGATGTTCGAGCCGCGTGTCCCTGGCTTCAGCCACATCGATGCGCCGGATCCGTACCGCTTCATCAATTCCGATCCCTCGATCAGCCTCGGCGTAGCCGCGGCCAATCAGCTCGAAGCTGCGATTCTGCGCGAGGGCGCCGACACGGTCGCGGCCTTCATCGCCGAACCGGTGCAAGGTGCCGGCGGCGTGATCGTGCCGCCGCCGGATTACTTCCCGCGCATCCGCGAGATCTGCGATCGCCACGACGTGCTACTGATTGCGGACGAAGTGATCACGGGCTTCGGACGCACCGGTACGTGGTTCGGGCTCGAGCATTACGGCATCGAGCCCGACATCATGCAGTTTGCGAAGGGCATCACCAGCGGCTACATTCCGCTTGGCGGCATTGGTGTGTCTGACACCATCCGCGAGGTGATCAACGGCGTGGCGCCAGCGAAGCGCTGGATGCACGCCTACACCTACTCGGGCCATCCCACGTGCTGCGCTGTGGCGCTCAAGAACATTGAGATCCTGAAGGATGAGCGGCTGGTCGAACGGGCCGCCCGGCTGGGCGTGCAATTGGCGGATCGGCTTCAGCGCCTGACGAGCCTCGCTGGTGTCGGCCACGTGCGGTCGCAGGGGCTGATCGGCGCGGTTGAGATCGTCGCGGACAAGACGACAAAGGCGCTGCATCCCCCGGAAGCGCAGATGGCGTCTCGGCTGACCGAAGCCATGCTCGGGCGCGGCCTGGTCACGCGCGTGGCCCTGGACTGCATCTGCATCGCGCCGCCGCTCGTCATCAGCGAGACCGAACTGGACCGGCTGATCGACATCATCGCCGACGCCGTTCCTGCCGCGCTGGCGGTGGCTACGCGCTGAGCCGTTGCGGGCCGGTGATCCCCAGGCCCCAAGCCTCAGGCCGCAAGCGCCGCTCCGGCGTCATAATGACCGTATGCGATGTCTGGCGCTGGTTGCGCTGCTCTTGAGCTGGTGGTCGCCCGCTTGGGCGCAAAACCGGGAGCCCGCTCCTGCGCAGGAGGCTGTGTCAACAGACCCCACCAGGTTCGGCGTCTCGCTTGAGCGCATTCAACGGGGGCTGCGCCTCACCGAAACGCGCGAGAGGCAAAAGCAGGCCGGCACGGCCATGCGTCTCGAGTATCAAGTCCAGGTGTACGGACTGGCGCCGAAGATTGAGGTCCTGAAGGGCGTCGATCTGTTCAACGGACCGGTTCCGGGCACGGCGCCCTCACACCGGCAGTTCATTGACTACGTCACGCCGCAGATCTACCGCACACCCGGTCTGCCGTTGTCCGCAAGCCTGTTCTGGCTTGCGAATCACTTCGTTGAGAAAAGCAAGAAGACGCGTTGCGAAGAAGAGATTGAAGCCTACCGTGGGCAGCTGATGCAGGGCGTCAGCGTCGCCGCGCCGCGGTGCACCCAGTAGCCGCCGGCGCTGATCGCGCGGAGCACGACCGCGACCCGCGCTAAGATCACAAGACATGACCACCGCCAAGATTCTGGCTTTCGCCGGTAGTGC
>CAMBHC010000184.1 GCA_945866285.1 Candidatus Sulfopaludibacter sp. SbA3
AGCACCGCGAGCGTCGGCTCGAGCACCGCCATGTGGAAGATCTCGTTGCGCTTCTTCTCGCCGCCCGAGAAGCCTTCGTTCACCGACCGCATCAGCATCGACTCGTCGACGTGCAGGATCTTGAGCTTCTGCTTCACCAGCGCCATGAAGTCCATGGCATCGAGCTCGTCGAGGCCCTGCTGCTTGCGCTTGGCGTTCAGCGCCGCCTTGAGGAAGTAGGCGTTGTTCACGCCGGGAATCTCCACCGGGTACTGGAACGCCATGAACACGCCTTCGCGGGCGCGTTCGTCCGGGTCCATGTCGAGCAGGTCGTGGCCCTTGTAGCTGACGCTGCCGCCGGTGACCTCGTAGCCGGGATGCCCGGCCAGCGCGCGGGCGAACGTGCTCTTGCCCGAGCCGTTGGGGCCCATGATGGCGTGCACTTCGCCGGCCTTCACCGTGAGGTTGATGCCGCGGAGAATTTCCTTGTCTTCGACCCGGACCTGTAGATTCTTGACTTCGAGCATGATTTAACCGACCGACCCTTCGAGAGAGATACCGAGAAGCTTTTGTGCCTCGACCGCGAACTCCATCGGGAGCTCCCGGAACACTTCCTTGCAGAAGCCCGACACGATCATGTTGATGGCGTCTTCCTTCGCGATGCCGCGCGACTCGCAATAGAAGATCTGGTCTTCGCCGATCTTCGACGTCGAGGCCTCGTGTTCCACCTTGGCGGTGGTGTTCTTGATTTCGAGATACGGGAACGTGTGCGCGCCGCAGCGGTCGCCGATCAACAGCGAGTCGCACTGCGAGTAGTTGCGCGCGTTGGTCGCGTTCTTGCCAATCTTGACCGCGCCGCGATAGGTGTTCTGGCCCTTGCCGGCCGAGATACCCTTCGAGACGATGGTGCTGCGCGTGTTCTTGCCGAGGTGAATCATCTTGGTGCCGGTGTCGGCCTGCTGGCAGTTGTTGGTCACCGCCACCGAGTAGAACTCACCAATCGAATCGTCGCCCTGCAGGATGCAGCTGGGGTACTTCCAGGTCACGGCGGAACCGGTCTCGACCTGCGTCCAGGTAATCTTGGAGCGGTCGCCCTTGCAGATGCCGCGCTTGGTGACGAAGTTGTAGATGCCACCCTTGCCGTTCTTGTCGCCGGGGTACCAGTTCTGGACGGTCGAGTACTTGATGGTCGCGTCCTTGTGGGCGACGAGCTCGACCACCGCGGCGTGCAACTGGTTTTCGTCGCGCATCGGCGCCGTGCAGCCTTCGAGGTAGCTCACCGTCGAGCCTTCGTCCGCGATGATCAGCGTGCGCTCGAACTGGCCGGTGTTCTTGGCGTTGATGCGGAAGTAGGTCGACAGCTCCATCGGGCAACGCACGCCCTTGGGGATGTAGACGAAGCTGCCATCGCTGAACACCGCCGAGTTGAGCGCGGCGAAGTAGTTATCGGTGTGCGGTACGACCGAGCCGACATACTTCTTCACCAGGTCGGGATGGTCTTTCACCGCCTCTGAGAACGAGCAGAAGATGATGCCAAGCTCCGCCAGCTTGCTGCGGAACGTGGTCGCCACCGAGACCGAGTCGAACACGGCATCGACCGCCACGTTCGAGAGCAGTTTCTGCTCTTCGAGCGGGATGCCCAGCTTGTCGAAGGTGGCGCGGATTTCCGGATCGACCTCATCCAGGCTGTTCAGCTTCTTCTTCTCCGACGGCGCGGCGTAGTAACTCACGCCCTGGTAGTCAATCGGCTCGTACTTGACGTTCTGCCAGTGCGGCTCGTCCATTTTCAGCCACGCGCGGAACGCCTTGAGGCGCCAGTCGAGCAGCCACTCGGGCTCGCCCTTCTTCGACGAGATCAGGCGGACGACGTCTTCATTGAGCCCGACCGGGATGATGTCCTGCTCGGTGTCGGTGACGAACCCGTACTTGTATTCGGTATTCGCCAGTTCTTCGATCTGTTTGGTCGCGGTGCTCATAAAGTAGTTCGCAATTCGTTCTTAGTTATTCGTTCTTCGCTCAAGCGGAAAACGACGTGCCGCAGCCGCACGTGCTCGTCGCCTGCGGGTTCTTCAACGTGAATGTGGTGGCCATCATGTTGTGCTCGTCAAAATCGAGCACCGTGCCGTCGAGCAGCTTCAGGCTGCGCGGATCCACGAACACTTTCGCGCCGGCCGCGCCTTCAAACACCATGTCGTTGTCACGGGACTCGCTGTCCCAGGTGAACGCGTAGCTGAAGCCCGAGCAGCCGCCGGCCTTGATGGCAATCCGCAGCCCGCCGCCCGGTTGGACGTTCTTCGCCACCTGCTTATTGATGACGCGCGATGCGCTTTCTGTAATCTCGATCATGGTGTTCTGCCTTACGCCGGCGACAGGGTCCGGAGCCGGTTCACCACGTCAGCCACCTTGGCCGCCGCAGCGTCAATCTCCGCCGCTGTCGTGGCGCGCCCGATACCGAATCGCAGCGACGCCAACGCCCGATCCGTCGATAACCCGAGCGCAACGAGCACATGTGACGGCTCGGCAGCTGTGCAGGCGGCTCCAGACGACACCGCGATGTCGTCCAGGCCCACCAGCAACGCTTCCCCGTCAATCCCCTCGAAGCTCACGTTCAGGTTGCCGGGCAGCCGCGCGTCGAGCGCGCCGTTCACCGTCATCCCGTCGGTCATCGCCAGCAGCGCGTTCAGCAGGCGGTCGCGAAGAGCGACCGTGCGCCGCGCTTCCGGACTGAGCTCGGCACGGGCAATCTCCGCCGCCTGCCCGAAGCCGACAATCCCCGGCACGTTCAGCGTGCCCGACCGCAGGCCGCGCTCGTGACCGCCGCCGTCAATCTCGGCCGCCAGCTTCACGCCGCGCTTATTGCGCCTGACATACAACGCGCCCACCCCTTTCGGGCCGTAGATCTTGTGCGCGGTCAGCGAGGCGAAGTCGACGTCGAGCGCCTCGACATCAAATGGCACCTTGCCCACCGCCTGCACGGCGTCGGTGTGGAACCACGCGCCTTTCGCGTGGGCCAGCGCCGCCGCGTCCTTGATCGGCTGCAACACGCCAATCTCGTTGTTCGCCGCCATCACGCTCACCAGGGCCGTGCGCGGCGTAATCGCCTGCTCCAGCGCGGCCAGGTCGAGCAGGCCCAGGCGGTCAACCGGCAGTACGGTCACGTGCCAGCCTTCGTGCTCGAGCCGCGTCATCGGGTCGAGCACCGCCTGGTGCTCGGTCGCCACCGTCACGAGGTGGTCGCGCTCAGCTCGCCGGGCCTTCGCCGCGCCCTTGATCGCGAGGTTGTTGGCCTCGGTCGCGCCGCTCGTGAAGATCACGTCTTTGCTGCCGGCGCCCATCAGCACCGCCACTTGCTTTCGTGCCCGTTCCACCGCGTCGTTCGCCGCCCAACCGAACGCGTGCTGCCGGCTGGCGGCGTTGCCAAACTGCTGCGTAAAAAACGGCAGCATGGCCTCGAGCACACGCCCGTCGCAGGGGGTCGTCGCGTGGTGGTCGAGGTAGATCATTTCATTCGCCGATGGACGGTACGAACATCATTCGCGACACGGTCGATGGCGCCGGCACCGGTTCGGTCGACTCCACCGCCATCTCGGCGACGCTCACGGTGTTCAGCGCATCGAGAATGCGGTTCTTGATCTTCCACAGCGGGTCGCGAATGCTGCACTTCGTGTACTGGTCGCAGGTGTGATCGTCGGCCGAGCACGCCGTGACCGTGACCGGGCCATCGACGGCCTGGATCACGTCAGCGACGGAAATCGAGGCGGCGACGCGGCCCAACCGGTAGCCGCCGCGCGTGCCTTGCACCGACACCAGCAGGCGCGCGCGTACCAGGCGCTGCAGCACCTTCGCCAATAACTCGAGCGGGATGTCGTACGACTCGGAGATCTCCCGAGCGCTCGACGACCCACTGCCGTCGGGGCGAGTCGCCAGGTGCTTCATGGCGATCAGGGCGTAGTCAGATTTCTTAGAAAGTCTCAACATATTGGCCGAAGAACCATATACGACCTCAGGAGTCCTATTTTAGTCCCGGCATATCGGACATAGCAAGTCGGACATGGTCCGCTTCTAATACTTTGGCTGGCTGGGGTCGACCTGATCAATCCAGCCAAGAATGCCGCCGGTGAGGTTCCGAACGCTCGTAAACCCTTTAGAACGAAGGAAATCCTGCGCTTTGGCGCTCCTCATTCCCGACTTGCACTGCGACACGATCCGGGCGTTCGGGTCGAGCTCCACGTAGCGCTTGGGCAGGTCGCCCAAAGGGATCAGGATCGACCCTGGAATCTTGTTGATCTGGTATTCCTGCGGCTCGCGGACGTCCAGGACCACCAGCTGTTCGCCGCGGTCTAGTTCTGCCTTCAGGTCGGTTGCGGTCAGTGCGTCTATGCTCGTCGTCATGGGCTTTGCGGCCTCCACCTGGTGCGGCGCCACGCCGCAGAATTGTTCGTAGTCAATCAGCTTCGTCACGGTCGGGTGTGTGCCGCACACCGGGCAATCGGCGTCCTTGCGGAGCCTCAACTCGCGGAAGCGCATCCGCAGTGCGTCGTAGATCATGAAGCGGCCGATCAGCGGCTCGCCGATGCCGAGAATCAATTTAATCGTCTCGGTCGCCTGGATCACGCCGATGATGCCCGGCAACACACCAAACACCCCGCCCTCGGCGCAGCTCGGCACCAGCCCCGGCGGAGGCGGCTCCGGATAGAGGCACCGGTAGCACGGACCGTCCTTCGTTGCGAACACCGACGCCTGCCCCTCGAATCGGAAGATGCTGCCGTACGCGTTCGGCTTGCCACTGAGCACGCAGGCGTCGTTCACCAGATAGCGCGTCGGGAAGTTATCCGTGCCGTCGAGAATCACATCGTACGGCGCAAACAGCTGCATCGCATTCTCGGAGCTGAGCGCGGCATTGTAGGTCTCGATGTGGACGTTGGGGTTGAGCGCGTTCAGGCGATCCTTCGCCGAATCGAGCTTCGGCCGGCCGACATCGGGCGTGCCGTGCAATAACTGCCGCTGCAGGTTGCTGAAATCAACGACGTCGAAGTCGACGATCCCGAGCGTGCCGACCCCGGCCGCCGCCAGGTACATCGCGGCGGGCGAACCGAGGCCACCGGCGCCAATGCACAGCACCTTCGCCGCCTTCAGCTTGCGCTGCCCCTCCACGCCAACCTCCGGCATGATCAGGTGGCGGCTGTAGCGCTTGATCTCGTCGCCTGACAGCTCCGGCAACTCGCCGCTCATGGCCGGGCCCCGCCGGCCACCGAGGGGATGATGCTGAGAGTGTCGCCGTCCTTCACCGGCGTCTCGTGCTTCTGCAAATAGCGGATGTCATCGTCGTTGACGTAGACGTTGACGAAGCTGCGCAGCTTGCCATCGGCGGCATACAGGTGCTGCTTCAGGCCGGGGTGCATGGTGGTCAGGTTCTGCAGCAACTCTCCGACCGTCGCGCCGCTCACTTCCACGGTGTCGAGCTTGTCAGTGAAAGGCCGCAGCGGTGTCGGAATCAGGATCTTAATCATTCGGTTGTTCCTACAGGTTCTTCATCGAAAGCCGAGCGGTCTGCCTTGAGCCGCCACGACGTCAGGAGCTGGTCTTCACCCGCCATGATCGAGACGATCACGTACGAGAACGACGGCCACGCGTGATCGAGGTCGTACTGCGACGGCCGCGCCGGGTGGTCCGGATGCGAGTGATAGAAACCGAGCAACTCCAGTCCGGTGTCGCGGGCACGCTGTTCGGCGCCACGATAGTCGTCTGGCCTCACCAGGAAGCGGCGGCGCGGGCCTTCTTCCGTGGTGTTGGCCAGCGCATGCGCTTCTTGCACGACGCCGTCGCGTCCCAACAGCGCGCCGCAGCATTCATGCGGAAAGGTCTCGCGGCCGTGGGCCCGAATCGCGGCATCCACGGCGGGCGGTAGCTTGATGCCGTCCATCAGTTCGTTCCGCCGGTCGCGCGTTGGCGCGACCAGATCGACGCGCTGCTGCTCGCTGTAGTGGTGGAAATT
>CAMBHC010000185.1 GCA_945866285.1 Candidatus Sulfopaludibacter sp. SbA3
TGTCCTTCGTGGTTGCTTCGCAGTCGCGGCCGCAGCGAATCATCTCGCTCGTTCCGGCACTCACGGAAATGCTCTACGCGGTCGGCGCCGGTTCGCAGGTTGTCGCCGTGTCGAGCTACGACGAGTATCCGCCCGAGGTGAAGGCGCTGCCGCGCGTCGGCGCGCTCCTGGATCCCGACACCGAGCGCATCATCTCGCTGAGGCCGGACCTGGTGATCACCTACGCCAGCCAGGTTGATCTGCAAGCACAGCTGAAGCGCGCCACGATTGCCACGTTCGACGACCGGCACGCGGGCCTGGCTCACATCCTGGTCACGATGAAGGAGCTGGGTATTCGTACCGGCCACGGTCCCGAGGCTGACGCGGCCGTGGCCACGATCGAGGCGAGGCTGGCCGCCGTGCGCGCACGGGTCGCCGGCAAGCGACGGCCGAGGACGCTGCTGGTGTTCTCGCGCGAACCCAAGACCCTGCGGAATGTCTACGTGAGCGGCGGGCGCGGCTTCCTGCACGACATGCTCGAGATGGCGGGCGGCGACGATCTGTTCAACGACATCGACAAGGAGTCGGTGCAGGTGTCGGCCGAGACGATCCTGGCGCGCGCACCTGAGGTGATTCTTGAGCTGCGGCCCGAGGAGATTTCGGCCGGCCAGCCGATGCAGGACGAACTGGCCTCGTGGTCGCGACTGGCCTCGGTGCCGGCCGTCCGTGACCAGCGTGTGCTGTTCATCTCTGGCCGCGCCGTCACCGTGCCGGGCCCCCGCGTCGCCGAGAGCGTCGAGCGCATGGCGAGGGCATTACACCCGTGAAGATTCTTGTTTCGTGGTCCACCGGCAAAGACTCGGCGTGGATGCTTCACACCCTCCGGCAACAACAGCCAGAGGCCATCGCCGGGCTGCTCACCACGACCAACGAAGCGTTCGGTCGCGTGGCTATGCACGCGGTGAGACGCGAGCTGCTGCAGGCGCAAGCCGACGCAACCGACTTGCCCCTCCACGTGGCGCCGCTGCCGTGGCCCTGTTCGAACGAGCAGTACGAGGCGATCATGGCAACTGCCGTCGCCGGATTCGTGAAGGACGGCTATACCCACGTCGCGTTCGGCGACTTGTTTCTCGAGGATGTCCGCCAGTACCGCGTCGACCGCCTGGCCGGGTCCGGCCTCGCACCGCTGTTCCCGATCTGGAAGACCAAGTCGACCGCGGCGCTCGCGCAAGACATGCTGGATGCCGGACTCCGGGCGACGCTGACGTGCGTGAATCCGCAGCAGCTCGACCGCTCGTTTGCCGGCCGCACCTTCGACTCGTCGTTCCTGGCCGACTTACCCGCTGGGGTGGACCCGTGCGGTGAGAACGGCGAGTTCCATTCGTTCGCCCACGCGGGCCCCATGTTCAATCACCCGATCGCCGTTCGCGTGGGCGAGATCGTTGACCGAGATGGATTCGTCTTCGCTGACCTTGTCTTGCCGAAATCCGCAGGATGAAGGCGGACTACCCGCGTCGAATCGTCTGCCTCACCGAGGAGACCACCGAGACGCTGTATCTCCTCGGCGAAGGCGACCGAGTCGTCGGCATCTCTGGCTACACGGTGCGGCCGCCTGAGGCGCGCGAAAAGCCCAAAGTGTCGTCGTTCCTTCACGCGCGCTACGAGAAGATCGAAGCGCTGAAGCCGGACCTGATTCTCGCGTTCTCGGACCTGCAGGCCGACATCACCACCGATCTCGTCAAGCGCGGCTACCCGGTGTTCACGTTCAACCAGCGCAGCATCGCCGAGATCCTGCAGATGATTCGGGTGTTGGGCGGCATCATCGGGGTGTCAGACAAGGCGGAGGCTCTTGCGAATCGACTGAGCCAGGGCCTCGATGAGATTCGGGAGAAGGCGGCCGCGCTCCCGCGCCGGCCGAAGGTGTTCTTCGAGGAATGGTACGACCCGCTGATCAGCGGCATCCGGTGGACCGAGGAGCTGGTGCAGATTGCCGGCGGCGATCCGATCTTTCCGGAGTTGGACAAGGCCAGCCTCGCCAAGGACCGCATCGTCACCAGCGAGCAGGTGATCGCGCGGGCGCCGGATGTCATCATCGGATCGTGGTGCGGCAAGCCGGTGCGTGCCGCGCGGATTGCGGCACGACCGGGTTGGGCTGACGTTCCTGCCGTGAAGAATGGGCAGATCTACGAAGTGAAGTCCACCTACATCCTGCAACCCGGACCCGCGGCCCTCACAGAGGGCGTGACGCAGCTCCACGACATCATCCGGCGGTCCGTCACGCCTTGATGGCCCAACTGGGCGTTGGGCCGCATACAATAGCTCAAATGAACAGACTCGCGACCCCCTTTGCTCGCCCTTCCCTTGCCTTGCTGTCCATCCTGTCGATGGCCATCGTGTCCGGCGCGTGCCAGTCGAAACCCGCGACGCCAGCCGCATCCGCCAACGCCTGGGCCATGGTGAATGGCCGGGAACTCAAGCAGGATGAGGTCGAGAAGACCTATCGCCGCACGGCGCAGGACAACGTGACGCCGTCCGACGAAGAGGTCGCCACCGCCAAGCTGGGCATCCTCAACGAGCTGATCGTGCAGGACCTGCTGCTGGCCAAGGCCAAGGAACTGAAGATCGAGCTGCCCGACGCCGAAGTCGACAAGGCGTTCGAAGAGGGCAAGAAGAACATCACGCCCGAAGCCTTCGAGAAGAGCCTCGCCGCGCGTAACCTGACCACCGCCGACATGCGCGACGCGCTGCGCCGCGACATGCTGGCGCAGAAGGTCGTCGAGCAGGAAGTCACCAAGAAGGTCGTCGTCACCGACCAGGAAGTGACCGACTTCTTCAACGCCAACAAGGCGCAGTTCAATCGTCCCGAGGACGCGTACCACATCGCGCAGATCGCGGTCACGCCGGTCCCCGACCAGGAAATCGCCAATCGCTCGGGCGACGATGCGAAGACCCCGCAAGAGGCGGCCGCCAAGGCCCAGATGCTGATGGAGCGGCTGAAGTCGGGCGTGGCGTTTGGTGACCTCGCCGCGGACTTCTCTGAAGACCCGCAGTCGGCGCCGCGCGGTGGCGACCTGGGCTTCATCCCGATCTCGCGCCTGCAGCAGGCGCCCCCGGCGCTGCGCGATGCGGTGCTGAAGTCCGAGCCCGGCTCGGTACGGGTCATCAGCAACGCCGGCGCCCACACCATCATCCTGTTCGTGGCCAAAGACACCGCCGGCCAGAAGGATCCCAGCATGCCGGCCGTGAAGGAGGCGATCACCAGCGCGCTCCGCGGCCGTCGCGAGCAGTTGTTGCGCGCCGCCTATCTCACCGCGATTCGCAACGACGCGGTGGTGGTCAACATCCTGGCCAACCGCCTGGTTGACCTGAAGGGCAAGACCCTGCCGGCTGCACCCGCAGCGGCGAAGTAACGCGTTTTCGTTTCGCACTGGTCTGACGCGATGGGGGCCCGGCCCCCGTCGCGTTTTTGCTGTCTGCCCCCCTCTCTCCCGTTGCCAGCCTCACATGAAATCAATTGCTCAACTGATCGCCGAAGAATTGAACGTCCGCGTACCGCAGGTGGATGCCGCCATCGCGCTGCTTGATGACAAGTCCACCGTGCCGTTCATCGCGCGCTACCGGAAAGAAGCGACCGGCGGTCTTGACGACACGCAGCTACGGACGCTCGACGAGCGACTGATCTACCTGCGCGACCTCGACGAACGCCGGGCGGCGATCCTGAAGAGCATCGAGGAACAGGGCAAGCTGACGCCGGAACTCGCGGCACAGGTCCGCGACGCCGCCACCAAGGCGCGGCTCGAAGATCTGTACCTGCCCTACAAGGTGAAACGGCGCACCAAGGCGCAGATCGCCCGTGAAGCCGGGCTGGAACCCCTCGCGCTTGGACTCTGGCACGACCCGAGCCTCGGTCCCGAGACGGCGGCCGCGGCGTATGTCGACGTCGAGAAAGGCGTGGCCGATGCGAGCGAGGCGCTGGAAGGCGCGCGGTGGATCCTGATGGAAACCTTCGCCGAGGATGCCGAGCTGGTCGGCGGCCTGCGCACGCTGCTCTGGGAACGCGGTGAGTGGACCTCGACCGTGGTGCCGGGCAAGGAAGCTGAGGGCGTCAAATACTCCGACTACTTCGCCGCCAAGGAGCAGGTGAAGCAGGTGCCCTCGCATCGCACGCTGGCCCTGCTGCGCGGACGCAAGGAGGGGTTTCTGCGTCTGTCGGTTGGCCTGCCAGACGAGGGTGTCGATGGTCCGACCGAGCCGGAACGCCGCATTGCCGGCCGCGCCAAGATCGAGAACCTGGGCCGCCCCGCCGACAAGTGGCTCGCCGAGACCGTGCGCTGGACCTGGAAGGTCAAGCTGCTGGGACACCTCGAACTCGACGCCGAACAGCGCCTGCGCGAACAGGCCGAGGTGGAGGCGATCAAGGTGTTCGGCCGCAACCTCCACGACCTGTTGCTGGCCGCACCCGCGGGACAGCGCGTGACCATGGGCCTCGACCCGGGGATTCGCACCGGCGTGAAGGTGGCCGTGGTCGATGGCACCGGCAAGCTGCTCGACTTCGCCACCATCTATCCTCACGAACCGCGCAAGGACTGGGCCGGCTCGCTGCGGACGCTCGGGCAGCTCGCGGCCAAGCATGGCGTGCAGCTCATCTCGATCGGCAACGGCACGGCCTCGCGCGAGACGGACAAACTGGCCGCGGACCTGATCGCGGGGCTGCCGCAGCTGCCGCTCACCAAGGTGATGGTGTCGGAGGCCGGCGCGTCGGTCTACTCGGCGTCGGAGCTGGCCGCGAAGGAGTTCCCTGATCTTGATGTGTCCATCCGCGGCGCGGTCTCGATTGCCAGGCGGCTGCAGGATCCGCTGGCGGAACTGGTGCGCATTGATCCGAAGGCCATCGGCGTTGGCCAGTATCAACACGACGTCAGCCCGTTCCAGCTCGGCAAGACGCTGAACGCCGTGGTCGAAGACTGCGTCAACGCGGTCGGCGCGGATCTCAACACCGCCTCGGTGCCATTGCTCGCGCGCATCTCGGGCCTGTCGGATTCACTCGCCAGCAACATCGTCGCCTTCCGCGATGCCAACGGCGCGTTCCGTAATCGCAAGCAGTTGCTGAATGTGCCGCGCGTCGGTGAGCGGACGTATCAACAGGCCGCTGGATTTCTGCGCGTCATGAACGGCGACAACCCGCTCGACGCGTCAGCGGTGCATCCCGAGGCGTATCCGCTGGTCGAGCGCATCGCCGCCAAGACCGGCTTCGCGATCAGCGAGTTGATTGGCAAGTCGCCAGTGATCAAGACGCTGAAGGCCGAAGACTTCGCCGACGCGCAATATGGCCTGCCGACGGTGAAGGACGTGCTGGCGGAACTGGACAAGCCCAATCGCGATCCCCGTCCGGAGTTCAAGACCGCTGCGTTCAAGGAAGGCGTGCAGGAACTGCGCGACCTCGTCCCCGGCATGCAGCTCGAGGGCGTGGTGACCAACGTGGCCAACTTCGGCGCGTTCGTGGACATTGGCGTCCACCAGGACGGCCTGGTTCACGTCTCGCAGCTGGCCGATCGCTTCGTGACGGATCCCCGCGAGGTCGTGAAGGCCGGCGACATCGTCAAGGTGCGCGTGGTGGAAGTGGACGTCGCGCGCAAGCGCATTGCGCTGACTATGAAGAGTGGTGAGGTGCAGAAGGGCGTGAAGCCGTCGGCGCCGAAAGGACCGGCCCCCGGCCCCAGGCCAGCGGCCGCCCCCCGTCCGGCCGCCGTGCCGAACACGGCGTTCGGCGCGGCGTTCGCGAAGCTGTCGAACAACTGACTATCGGCCGCGCGTCACGAGCACTCTCACGATGAGGGCACCGGTGTTGTCACTGACCTGATCATCGTTGATGCCCAGCCACAGCGGGCCATCGCCTGGCATGGGCAGCGGCAGGCTCTGGTTGCCGATGGCAAACGGCGCACCGTTGCCAATGCGGCCAATCAGCGC
>CAMBHC010000186.1 GCA_945866285.1 Candidatus Sulfopaludibacter sp. SbA3
TTCACGGGCCTTCTTCTGGCCGGGCATCTGATACATCAGGTCGAGCATCAGGTCTTCAATGATCATCCGCAGGCCGCGGGCGCCGATCTTCCGGGCCAGTGCCATCTCGGCGATTGCATCGAGCGCGTCCTCCGTGAAGCGCAGCTTCACGTTCTCGTACTCGAACAGCTTCTGGTACTGACGGGTAATGGCGTTACGCGGCTGCGTCAGGATCTGGACGAGCGCCGGGCGGTCGAGTTCGTGCAGCGTGCCCATGACGGGCAGGCGACCGACAAATTCTGGAATCAGGCCGAACTTGATCAGGTCCTGGGGTTCGGCCTGCGCGAGAATCGCGCCGGCATCGATGTTCTTGTTCGACTTGATCTCGGCCTTGAAGCCCAGCGTCTTCTTGCCGATGCGGCGCTCCACGACCTTGTCGAGGCCGACGAACGCGCCACCGCAAATGAACAGGATGTTGGTGGTGTCGATCTGGAAGAATTCCTGGTGCGGATGCTTGCGCCCGCCCTGCGGCGGCACGTTGGCCACCGTGCCTTCCAGGATCTTCAGCAATGCTTGCTGCACGCCTTCGCCCGACACGTCGCGCGTGATCGACGGGTTCTCGTCCTTGCGGCCGATCTTGTCGATCTCGTCGATGTAGACAATGCCCTGCTGGCATTTCTCGATGTCGCCGCCGGCGGCCTGCAACAGCTTGAGGATGATGTTCTCGACGTCTTCGCCGACGTAACCCGCTTCGGTGAGTGTCGTGGCATCGACGATGGTGAACGGCACCGACAACAGCTTGGCCAGCGTCTGCGCCAACAGCGTCTTGCCCGAACCCGTGGGTCCGACCAGCAGGATGTTGCTTTTGGTCAGCTCGATGTCGTTGCGGCTGCGCGGCTGCTTCTGGATTTCCAGGCGCTTGTAGTGGTTGTAGACCGCGACCGCGAGTTTCTTCTTGGTGAGTTCCTGGCCGATCACGTACTCATCGAGGAACTTCTTGATCTCGGGCGGGGCCGGCAGGGATGTGCGGGTCCCGCGGTTGTCGAAACGGTTGTCGTCAGCAATGATGTCGTTGCAGACCTCGACGCATTCATCGCAGATGAATACCGTCGGGCCGGCAATCAATTTCCGGACATCGTTCTGGTCTTTATTGCAGAACGAGCAGCGCAAAACCTCGCCGCTGTCGCCGCTCTTTTTTACCATGCCGATACCACTAGGTTATACCCGTTTCCGAATGACATCGTCAATAATTCCGTACTCTTTCCCCTGGTCCGCCGACATGATGTAGTCGCGTTCCGTGTCGTCCTGAATGCGCTTCATGTCCTGGCCGGTGTGCTGGACCAGAATCTCGTTGATTCGCGCACGCATGCGGATGATTTCCTTCGCCGCGAGGTCGATGTCGGTGGCCTGGCCGCCGAGGCCAGACATCCACGGCTGGTGAATCAGGATGCGCGAGTTGGGCAGCGAAAAGCGCTTGCCCTTGGTCCCAGCCGTCAGCAGCACCGCCGCAATCGACGCCGCCTGGCCGATGCAGATCGTCTGCACGTCGGGACGGATGAACTGCATGGTGTCGTAAATCGCAAACCCGGCGGTAATCGAACCGCCCGGGCTGTTGACGTACAGCTGGATGTCCTTATCCGGGTCCTCGGCCTCGAGAAACAGCATCTGCGCAATCGCGAGATTGGCGACGTTGTCATCGATCGGCGTGCCGATGAAGATGATGTTGTCTTTGAGCAGCCGCGAGAAAATGTCGTAGGCACGCTCACCACGGTTGGTCTGTTCGACCACCATCGGCACAAGCTGGTTCTGGGGGTAGGCGCTCATATATAGGCTTCTCTACAGTTATCGGCTGCGATGCGGGGAAGTGCAATAGCCAAAAGGGTCGGTCACGATTTGGTGATCTTGGCCCTGGAAATGACCAGGGAGACCGCTTTTTCCCGTCGCAATCCCGCCGTCAGTCGGCCCAGTTCGCCATCTTTCTGCAGCCGTGCCTTGATGCTGGGCACGGTGTGGCCGGTCTGCTGCGCGTAGCGCTGCAGTTCGCCGTCGATGTCCTCTTCGGTCACCACGATATTGTCGCGTTTGGCAATTTCATCGAGGACGATGGCCGAGCCGACGGCTTCGGTGGCCGGCGCGCGCTGGCCTTCACGGAACGCCTGCCAGTCGATGTTGGCCTGCCGCGGATCGATCCGCTGATCCATCAAGCGCCGCGCGAAGTCTTCAAGCCGGCGATCGATCTCACGCTCGACCAGTGTCTCTGGCACGGCAAAGGGCACGCGCGCGGCGAGCTGCTTCAACAGGTCCTGACGCAGTTGTCGTTCGGCCGCGTGCATGGCCTCGTGCTCCAGGTCTTCGCGGACGCGCGTCCGCAGCGCGTCGAGCGAGTCGAACTCGCCAAGGTCTTTCGCCAGCTCATCGTCCAGCGGCGGCACCACGCGCGTCTTGATCTCCTTGAGCGTCACCGTGTAGTCGACCGTGCCGCCCGCCAGTTCGGCGACCGTGTAGTCGGCGGGGTAGGTGATGGTGAAGCTCTGGGTGGCGCCCGGCGCCATGCCGAGCATTTCGGCGTCGAAGCCCGGCGGGTTCGACGGCGCGCCCAGTTCGATCGAGACCTGTTCGTGCTTTTCGGTCTCGCCCTTCTTGCCGTCCTTGTCGGTGCCCTGGCGTTCCAGGCTGATCACCACCGTGTGGCCGGCGTCGACAAGGCCCGACTCGACCGCCTCGAAGCGCGCGGCGCGCTCGCGCAGGCGCTCCAGCGACTGGTTGACCACCTCATCGGCAATCGTCGCGGCCGACTGCGTGGCTTCAATCGTCGCGAGGTCGCCCGGATCGAACGCGGGGACGACGTCGAACGAGGCTTTGAACGTGAGCGGCTGGCCTTCTTCCAGGACCAGGTCCTGGATGTCGGGTGTGGCAATAGGCTCGATGCCGCGCTCGGTCAGCGCATCGCCGACCGCGCGGCTGATCAGGGTCTCGGCCACGTCTTGCATGATCTCGCCCTTGAAGCGCTGGCGGACCACGGTGGCCGGCACCTTCCCGGGCCGGAAGCCCGGAATCTTCGCGGCGCGGCCAATCTTGGCGGCGGCACGGCCGATGGCCTCGTCAACCACGGTGCTGGGGACTTCCACCGTAAGGTCACGGCGCGTTTCGTTCACGTCGACAATGTCTGATTTCATGGATCTCTAAAGGGGATGTGCGAAAGAAGGGACTCGAACCCTTACAGCCTTTCGGCCACCGGCTCCTAAGGCCGGCGCGTCTGCCAATTCCGCCACTTTCGCGCGCGGAGGATGCCAACGAGGTTAACACGGACCGGCGGTCATTTGTCCCGCAACGCCTGTCGGACCGCTTTCTCGGCGGCGGTCCACCGAATCACGAATGCCTGATAGGCAGGATCGGGCAGATATTGGGCCCACTTCAGTGGCGAATCCTTGATGGCGCGGAGCCGGTCCCGGAACGTCAGCGGCTGGTTTGGACGGACCAGGGTATTGGTCGCGGCGAGGCCGTACCACAGCTGCGGGAGGTCGAGGCGCAGCGGCCGCGCCGAGCCCCCCGCCTTGCGTCCCACAAAATACAAGTCGTGGGAGGTCTCGTTTCGGAAGAATGCGTGCGACTCGAAGAGGGCGCCGAGGTCGAGGCGGCGTTCGAAATCTTCGCGATTCAGATTGCGATAGTAATCCCAGCCCACTGACTGCGAGCCTGGCGACTCTTCGGGCCGGGTGCGGGTGGTGCCGTGCTCGAGGCGGCCTCGCGAGGCGCAGGTGACCAGGACCACGCCGCCCGCTTTCGCCATGCGATGCATGTTCACGAAGGTGGCGCACCATCGCGGGTTGTGCTCGAAGCACTCGCACGAGATGGCGAGGTCGACGTGATCATCCGGCCACGCCAGCGTGTCGCCCGAGCCGATCACATCGACGCCGGGCCCGGCGGCGAGGTCCACTCCGGTGTAGTGACTGTGCGTGAAGAACGGCCGGATCGAACCGTTGATGTCGGCGGAGCCGATCTCGAGCACGCGCAGTCCGGCCCAGTCCGCTGCCATGTGCCGCGCCACCATCTCGACAAACTGGAGTTGCTGGAAATGCGCCATCGGCGTTTTCTAGAGCGACGGTGTTGGCCCAATGTTTGAGACCAGGAGTTCGGCGACCGCGCCGCGGCCGGCCGCCTTCGAGTTGATCGCCCGCCGCGCTGGAATCTGCCACGTGCGTAAGCCGGCATTTGTCACTTCGGCATTGCCGTCGTACAGCCGCGCCACCGAAGCCGCCGTCGAGTTGCTGAGCAAGACATGCACGCCGCGCCGTGACAGTGCGATCATGACCTGTTGCAAGTGCGCCTGGTCAGCGTCTGTAAAGCCGCGCCCCGTGTATCCCCGAAAGTTCGCGGTCTTGCTCAACGGCGCATACGGCGGGTCGAAGTAGACGAAGTCGCCGGCGCGGGCATCAGCCAGCACGCGGTCGAACGCCGCGCGCTGCACCCGCACGTTGGGCCGGGCCAGCACCGCCGATACCTCGGCAAGCAGCACGTGGTCGACGATTCGCGGCCGCTCGTAGCGGCCGGGTGGCACGTTGTACTCGCCGCTGGCGTTGACGCGGAAGAGGCCGTTGTAGCCGGTGCGATTGAGGTAGACCAGCATGGCCGCCAGAGCCGGGGGGTAGTCGGCCACCTCACCGCCGGCCTCACGCCAGGTGGCCCGCTGCGGGTTGAATTGTGTGTCGCGAACCTGCAGATAATGCGCGCGGCCGTCGCGCGCGTGACCGCCGGCCAGGCATTCGAGCGCGGTAATCACGGCGGGAAGAGAATCCGCGATACGCGCGTAACAACCGATCAGGTCCGCGTTGTCATCACTAAGCATCACTGGCCGGCCCTCGAGGTGACCGTTCGCCAATAAGTCGAAGAACACCGCGCCGCTGCCGACAAATGGCTCATGGTAGGCGCCGTACGACGCCGGATAATACCGGCGCAGAACCGGTAACAACTGCCGCTTGCCTCCAACCCATTTCAAGAACGGGCGCAGGCCCCGGCGTTCCACCTCGACATCTTAGTTGAGAGCGCGATCGCTTGGCTAAAACGACGAGCCGGCTTCGACCGGAAACCTTTCTTCCTCCTTTTCTTATCGGACGCTCGACAGCGCACCGCAGACTAGATGTCACTATATGCCATTAAAGTTTTTTATGGAACTCCTGGGCGCCAAGTCAACGATTTTGGCCTGGCCAGACATTATTTCGAACAGAAATGCGGTTTCCGGTCCGGTCGCGGTGGGGTCGGCGTCCGACTGGCCCGGCTGCTGTGCTTTATTTGAACTCGCCTGAGATCGTCGGGCCATCAACCTTGCTGCCCTTGATGTCCTTCAGGTAGGGCTTGATCGCCGACAGCGACGCATCAGGGCCCAGCTTTCTTTGCAGGGCCTTGAGCTTCGCCTCGTCGGCCAGCAACGAATCCATGTCCATCTCGAGCAGCGTCAGGCGCGAGCCGGTGACGTACTCGGCGTTGGTCTTGACGATCGCGCCCGCCACTTCGAGGTCGATGTTGATCTTGAAGCCCGCGAACATGCTCTTGATCATTCCCATCATCATCGGATTGGTGAGATCCATGCCGGCCATGGGATTGGCGCCGGGGTCGGCCTTGCCGGCGCCGCCGGGCTGATCGATGAAAGCAATCGTCAGCGTCGAGGTGCCGCCCGTGCGGGTGAGCGTGAACTTGACCGGGTCCTCCGGCGTCGGTTCCGGCGACATCCGGCCGTCGGTGCTGCCTCCCATGCTGCCGCCCATGCTGGGACCCTGGCTCACCTGGATCTGGTTGATGTCATCGAACGCAAAGATCGCTTTCGAGCCCTCGAAGCCGTTGGCACCCTTGAACGAGTCGGCCGAGACCAGTCGCACGCCCTTGCCCATGCGGGTGGCGGTGCGTTCGAGGTCAGCCTTGTTCACGCCGCCCATCTGCTTGTCAGCGCCTGGCG
>CAMBHC010000187.1 GCA_945866285.1 Candidatus Sulfopaludibacter sp. SbA3
GGGCTGCGGTCCGATCCGGCGTCTTACACCCGTGACAACCTGACCCGGCAGCTGAGGACGTACGCGCAGTACGGCGTGACCACGGTGTTCAGCCTGGGCGATGACCAGGCGCTGGGCTTTGAGCTACGAAATGAGCAGGCCACCGGGCCGCTGGACCGGGCCAGGCTCTTTGTCGCCGGCGCGGTGATTACCGGCACGACCGCCGAAGAGGCCCGCGCCATGGCGAGCAAGGTTGCGGACATGAAGCCGGACCTGTTGAAGATTCGCGTCGACGACAACCTGGGCTCGACTCGCAAGATGCCGGAGCCGGCCTGGCGCGCCGTCATCGATGAAGCGCACCAGCGCAACCTGAAGGTGGCCGTGCACATCTACTCGCTGGCCGACGCCAAGGCCACGCTCGAGGGCGGCGCCGACTTCATCGCCCACAGCGTCCGCGATGTGCCGGTCGACGAAGGATTCATCGCGATGCTGAAAAGCCGCGAGGTGTGTTACTCGCCCACCTTCACGCGCGAGATCTCCACCTTCATTTACGACGCCACGCCGACCTGGGTGGATGACCCGTTCTTCGTCAAGGGCGTCACGCCTGACATCATCGCGCAGCTCAAGGATTCGAAACGCCAGGCGCAGGTCCGCAACGGCGCTGGTTGGAAAGCCGGGCAGCAGTACAAGGCCGGCCTCGAAGTGGCGAAGCGCAACCTCAAGACGCTGGTGGACCGCGGCGTTCGCATCGCGTTCGGCACCGACACCGGGCCGCCGGCCCGCTTCCAGGGGTTCTTCGAGCACCTGGAACTCGAGCTGATGGTCGAGGCCGGGCTGACGCCGATGCAGGCGCTGGTCTCAGCCACCGGCGATGCCGCGCGCTGCCATCAGCGCGCCGGGCAGTTCGGTACGCTGGCGCCGGGCGCGGCCGCCGACCTGCTGATCCTGGGCGCCAACCCGCTCGACCACATCCGCAACACGCGGAGCATCGAGCAGGTCTGGATCAACGGCAGGAAAGCGTTTTGAGAGATCGGTAATCTGCGGCTGTATCCAATCTGATGCGGCTGTATCCAACCTGCGTCTGTATGTAATCTGCGGCTGTATCCAATCTGCGGCTGTATCCAATCTGCGGCCTAGCGAGGACTCTTGGCCGGACCGTAGACCGGCCGGCCAGGCCGCGCGCCCGTGAGGCCCCGGGGGTCGAGCACCGGCACACCAGTCCCAATCACGTGCTCGATGCCAGTCGGGTACTGGTGTGGCTTGTCGTAGGTGGCGTTGTCCATGACGGTCGCGGGATTGAACACGACAAGGTCGGCCAACATCCCCAGCTGAATGCGCCCGCGATCCTTGATGCCCATCTGCGTAGCCGCGGCGCTGGTCATCCGCCTGACCGCTTCCGAGAGGGTCATCACTTGGTCGTCCCGGACATACTTCCCCAACACGCGCGGAAACGTCCCGTACGACCGGGGGTGGGGCGATCCCTGCGCTAAGACACCTTCCTGACGCAGCGCCGCGGAGTCGGTGCCAATCGTCACCAGCGATGATTGCAGGCCGGTCGCGACGTCAGCCTCGCTCATCATGTGGTACAGCGCGCCAATGCGACCGCCGCTCTCGATCAACAGCTGGAAGTAGACATCCCATGGATCGGCTTTTCGCTCGACCGCGATCTGCGCGATGCGCTTGCCGATGATTGACTGATCGATCTCCTTCGGCGCCGAGGCGACCTGGATGCCCTCGAAGGTCGTCGCCTGCAGCAAATTCTCCCAGCCGTCGATCTTGCTCTCGATCTCGGCGCGAGCCCGCTGGCGAACGGCTGGGTCCGTCAACCGCGCCAGCATCTGGTCGCGGCCGCCTTCCTGCACCCACAACGGCAACGTGGCCGCGAGACCGGTCCCGCCGGCCGTGTAGGGATACATCGTCGCTGACACCTTGACGCCGGAACGGTTGGCGGCGTCGATCTTCGCGAGCGCCTCGTTCATGCGGCCCCAGTTGGCCTTGGCGCCCACCTTGAGGTGAAAAATTACCACCGGCAGGCCCGCGTCGCGGCCGATGCCGATGGCCTCGTCGAGCGCGTTGAACAGGTTAAAGCTCTCGCCGCGAATGTGGGTGATGTAAATGCCCTGATACTTGGCGGCCACCTTGGCCAACGCCACCAACTCGGCCGTCTGGGCGAATGAGCCCGGCACATAGATCAGGGCGCTGGACAAGCCAAACGCACCATCCTGCATGGCCTGATCGACCATGTCTTCCATGCGCGTCAACTCCGCCGCGGTCGGCGGCCGGTTGTCCATGCCGATGACGGTGCGCCGCACGGCGGTGGCCGGGACGAACGTGCCCAGGTTGATCGTGGTGCCTCGTTCACGCAGCCGGTTGAAATAACCATCGGCGTCGGTCCAGTCAAAGGCGACCCCAAACGGCGCCAGCGCCTCGACATCCGCGGTGTCCTTGGTCCAGTACGCCGGCGATCCACCCTCGCCGATGATCTCGGTCGTGATGCCCTGGCGCAGGTGACTCTCGCCATTGCCATCGGCCAGCAGGGTCGTGCCCGATTGGCCTTGCACGTCGATGAAGCCGGGAGCCACCATCAGGCCGCTCGCGTCGATCACGCGCCCGGCACGGCCGTCTGACAGGTCGCCAACTGCGACGATCCGGTCGCCCGTGATGCCGATGTCACCGCGTGCGGGTGCGCTGCCGTTCCCGTCCAGCACCGTGCCGCCACGAACGATCAGATCGTAGCTGGCGGGCTCCGCGCAGCCGAGGGCCGTAGTGACGCACAGGCCGGCCACGACGGGAATCAAGAGACGGCTGATTAACCTCATTGCGGGCAACTATAATCGCTTCATCATCCCTGCCCAAGTCACTGTCAGCGCGTATCTGCCACCGGCATCAGTCGCCCCGCGCGATCGCGGCTTGTTCACGGCCGACGAGTACCAGGAGGTCCGTGCCTTCTTCACGGCGCGCCCACACCTCTCGCCCACCCCGCTGCTCGACCTGCCCGGCTTGGCCGGACGGCTCGGCGTGGGCCGCGTCATGATCAAGGACGAGACCGGCCGATTTGGCTTGAACGCCTTCAAGCTGCTCGGGGACCGGTTCGCCATGGAGACCCTCGCCGCCGAGGGCGCCTTGCCGCCCGGGCACACGGTCGTGTGCGCCAGCGAGGGGAATCATGGCCGCGCCGTCGCCCGCGCCGCCCGCGATGCCGGCTGCCACGCCCGCGTCTACATGGCTGCCGACGCCGCGCAGGCGCGCGTGGATGCGATCGCCGGCGAAGGTGCCACGGTCGTGCGCGTGGATGGCTCCTATGACGATGCCGTCCGCCGATTGAGTGCGGATGCGGCCGCGCACGGCTGGACGATCGTGTCAGACACGTCCTGGGACGGCTACGAACGCATTCCGCGGCTGATCATGCTGGGCTACACCCACATGATGGCTGAGGTGACCGAGGCAAGCGACGCGGTCTTCGTGCAGGGCGGCGTCGGCGGCTTGCTGTGCGGCATTGCCAGTTGGTGCGCCTGTCACGCGCCGGAGCGAGCCGTCGTGTCGGTCGAACCGACGACCGCCGCTTGCCTGCTGGCCTCGGCACGGGCCGGCCGTCCCACCGCCGTCACCGGCGCATTGGCCACGACGATGGCCGGCCTTCGCAATCGCGAGGTGTCGCCGCTGGCATTTCACTCGGTCCGCAGAACAGTCGCGGCCTACCTGGCCATCGATGACGTGTGGGCGAACGACGCGATGCGCACGCTGGCCGATCCTGCCGCGGGCGATCCGATGCTCGCCGCTGGCGCGTCTGGCTCCGCGGCACTCGGTGGCTTGCTCGCCGTCTGCGGCGACCCGGCGATGCAGCCGGTCCGCGAGCGCCTGGGCCTTGGCCCCACCTCACGCGTGCTCGTGATCGTCAGCGAAGGGGTGACGGACCCGGCGCTCTGGAGTGAGGTAACCGGAAAGCCTGTCGGCCATAGCGCCGAGCGCGACGGCCGATGAGTCGGCGAACCACAAACATCGGCGCCCTGCTGCTGTTTGTCGCCCTCTCAGTGCTGATGACATGGCCGCAGGCGCGGCTGATCGCCACGCACCTTCCCGACTCGGACGACCCGCTGCTCAGCATCTGGCGCATCGCGTGGATTGCGCACATCCTGCCGACTGCTCCGGCGGACCTGATGAACGGCAACATCTTCTATCCGGAACCACGCACCCTCGCCTATACCGATTCGGTCTTGCTGCAGGGCCTGGCCGCAGCGCCGCTGATCTGGGCCGGGCTGACGCCGATGGTCACGTACACCCTGCTCATCCTGGCGTCGATCGCCCTCTCAGGGTGGACGATGTTCCTCTACGCCCGCCATCTCACCAACCGCGTCTCGGCGGCGCTGCTGGCCGGCATCGTCTTCGCGTTCGTGCCGTTCCGGTTCGATCACCTCCAGCACCTCGAGTTGCAAGCGACGATGTTCCTGCCGCTCGCGTTGCTCTGGGTCGATCGCGCACTCGAAACGGGATCGCGCCGCGATGTGTGGCTGGCGGTCGCCGCGGTTGTCGCCCAGGTCTACTGCGGGATCTACTACGCGGTGTTCCTGGTCACGGCGTTGCTGTTTGTGATCCCCCTCCGCTGGCGCAGCGTGCCGGTGGAACGGCGCGCCGGTGTCCTCCGCGCCGGTGTCGTCGCCGCCGTCGTCGGCGGGTTGGTCGTGCTGCCGTACCTCGCGGTCTATGTCCTCAATCGCAGCAGCCTCGGCGACCGCACGAGCAGCGACGTCCTGACGTACTCGGCGACGCTGTGGAACTACCTCTCGACTCCGAACGAGAACGTCGTACACGGCGGCTGGAGTGGTGCCCTCGGCCAGAACGAACGGCGCCTCTTCCCCGGCATCGTGGCCCTCGCCATCGCGGCGGCAGGTGTGGTCGGCATGGAGCGGCGACGCCTCACGCTCGCCGTGGTGGGGCTCGTCGGGTTCGTGATCTCGTTGGGCCTGAACACACCGGTCTACTCGATCCTGAGCTCCGTGCTTTTCATCTACAACGGTTTACGCGCGCCGGCGCGGGCCAGCATCCTGGTGTTCCTGGCGCTGGCCGGCCTGGTGGCGTTTGGTTGGGCACGTCTCGAGCGGTCGCTCAAGGGATGGGCACCCGCGGCGACGGCGGTGGCGGCGCTCGCGCTGTTGGGCGAGTACGCCACCGTGCAGTCACAGTGGTTCGTCGCCACGAGGCGGCCGCCGCAGGTGTATGAGTGGCTGGCCAGGCAACCACGATCGGTCGTGCTCGAGCTCCCGCTCACGACCGCCGACCGGCTCGATCTGGTGCCCGACGGCATCTACATGTTCCGCAGCACCGAGCACTGGCACCCCATCCTGAACGGCTACAGTGGATTCTTCCCAGGAACTTTTCTCGAACTGACGGAACGCATGAAGACGTTTCCGGACGAGGCTTCGATTGCCTACCTGAAACAACGGCAGGTTGACCTCATCGTGGTCCACGGCGGACTGCTGGCCCCGGACCGGTTTGGCGCCATCACCACCAGCCTGCTCGGCAGGCCTGACGTCGAGGCCAACGGCCAATTCGAGGAGCCGATGGGACCCGACATGGTTTTCAGGCTCATTCGCTAGTCTCACGCCTGGCCCGGCAGGTTGGGATCAACAGGCCGCCACGGCGGCGGTCACCCTGCGCTCGACCCGCCGGACGACCATCAGCGCCACCGGCGCCATGCAGTGGTCGCCGAGATATTCACTGGGACTGCCCCAGCCGGCCGGAGCGGATAGCACGGCAACAACCGCCATCGAGATCCCCGGCGTGACCAGCGTGACGGCGAGGATGGGCGGGCGCCTGACTCACGCGTTCACGCGTGTTCGCAACGGTGACGCCGAGTACAGACTTGAACGGGTGACGGCCGGGGGCCGCACCATCATCACGCAGCGCGTCGCGGCAGGCTTGAACCAGCAACTGGGACGGCA
>CAMBHC010000188.1 GCA_945866285.1 Candidatus Sulfopaludibacter sp. SbA3
TCACGACCTCAGCGCGTTCGCTCATACCTAGCGGAGCGCTGGACGAAACTCGACGAGCGCCACGTTGGCCGAGCCGGCGGCCTTGAGCATCACGTGTTCCTGTGACCCCGGAATCATGACCATCATTCCGGCACTGACCCGTTGCGACAGTCCGGTGGCCGTCAGGTCGGCCTCGCCGCTGACAACGTAGACGAAGAGTTCCGCGCTGCTACGTGCCGGCGCGAGATCGGTCGCCGCTGCGCCTGGCGCCAGCCGCCGCCAGGACAGGGTGCACGTCTCGCCACGAATTGTTTTCGCGACGCCAGCGGTCTGTTCCGGTGTGTCGAGTTGCACGACCAGCTTGCGATCATCGGGAACCGCCACGGGTTCCGGGCCGACCGGATACGGCGTGGCCGGGCGTGGGCGTGGCGGCGCCAGGTCGGGGCGTTTGATGGTGTGGAATTCGAGCGTGACGAGGCGGCCGCTGCTCGTGTTCCGGATGGCGTGCATGACGTCGGGCGGGGAGATCACGGCGGCGCCGACAGGGAGCGGCTCGGTGTGCGCACCGACTCTCGCCTCCATCGTGCCCTCGATCCCCACGTTCGCCTGTTCACGGGTGTGGTGATGCGGTGTCGAGCCAGTCCCGGGTTCTAACTCGAAGAACGAGAATGAGCCGGTCGCGCCAACCACCGTCCGGATCAGGAACCCGACCTGTATTCCGGGGACATCACGCATCTGGCGTACGGTCACGCGATCAGTGGGCGGAAAGTGGGGGTCGCCTTGCGCGGCCAACGACGCGCTGACCATGAAGCAGGCGACGAGGGCGAGGATGCGGCTCATGGGCGCGGATTGTATCGTCTTTAGCGCTTCGTGTACCAGTAGGCCCAGGCGATCAGCAGGCCCTGGATCGGCAACCGGATCCACAGCGCGGTCTGTGCAATCGTCGGATACAACTCCGGATGCATCGTCATGTTGACGTTGGCGGGGAATACGGCGATCAGCAGTGCGATCAAGCCCCATGCGGCCATCACCTGGAATCGCGGGATGAGGAGCAACGCGCCGAGGGCGATCTCAGCGACGCCGCTGAGCATCACCAACCCGGAGTGCCATGGCAGGTAGGCCGGCATCATCCGCATGTAG
The DNA here is from genome assembly GCA_945866285.1 of Candidatus Sulfopaludibacter sp. SbA3. GTDB lineage: Bacteria > Acidobacteriota > Vicinamibacteria > Vicinamibacterales > UBA2999 > 12-FULL-67-14b. The sequence continues at coordinate 1,120 of CAMBHC010000188.1, forward strand.
AAGTCCGGGTTGATGAAGTGATTGGCGCCGGCGCCGATGAAGAACACGCCGAACAAGACAAGGGTCAACGTCTTGGCCGTCGTCATTGCCGCTTCGTCCGCTCGGCTTCCCGATCCATGTAATCTTTCATCTCCTGCAGCGCCCCTTCCCAGCCGTGGCCCATGATCTCGAAGTAGCGAGCCCAGCGTGGGCCTTCGCCTTCGCCGCTCTGGCGCACGCTGAGCATGGTCGAGCGGCCGTTGCCGTGTGGACGGCAATGCACTTCGAGCGCCATCGGCCCGATCGGCTCGCCGTCCGGCGGCTGCCAGTAGGCCTCGGCCACGAAGAAGGCGCCGCCTGGCCGGTAGTCGATGATGGTGCCGTGGAAAGTGCCGCCGAGACGCCCGAGCACTTCGTCCTTGTACGGCGTAGATGCCCACTCGATGGCATACATGCCAAGCGGGCGGGCGACGGTGACCGTCCGCACCACCTGCCACCAGCCGGCCAGATCCTTGGGGTCGAAGAACGCCGCCAACACGCGCGCCGGCGGGGCCTGGATCAGTAACGACCGCTTCACGTCGAGAACGACACCCTTGGTAGCCATGATCAGGTGTAGACGAGATACTGCTCGCGCAGCTTCTCGAACGGCTGGCTCTCAATCGCCCAGGTTCGGGCCAGCTCCTCAGCCCGCACGCCCGCGTCGATCGCCGTGCGCAACGCCGGGGATCCCGACAGGATGTCGATGGGTTCCTTGTCGTGCTCGTACTCATACGGCGCCGGTCGCCAGGTAAACGCGGCAGGATCAGCGGCGCGGATCGCATCAATCAACGCCACACCCGTCAGCACCGGCTTGAACTCCGCACGGTCAAGCACGTGAATCTGGCAGCCGCCGCAACTCGTCTTCGCGTGTTTCTGGAAGGTCGGCTCGAACACCGCCGCGCGAAAGTGGACTCCGGGCAACTGGCGTGCGTTCATCAGCGCCGCAAACTTCTCAGCTTCCACCCACGGCGCGCCGACCAGCTCGAACGGCCGCGTCGTGCCCCGCCCTTCGGACGCCATGGTGCCTTCGAACAATACCGTGCCCGGATAGACGATGGCGCTGTCGAGCGTGGGGATGTTGGGTGACGGCATCACGAACGGATGGCCGGTGGCGTCGCCATACATCTCACGCGACCAGCCCTCCATGTCGATCACCGCCAGCTGCGCGTTGATCGCGAAGTGCTCGTTGAAGAACCGCGCCAGCTCGCCGATGGTCATGCCGTGCCGCATCGGGATGGGGAACTGGCCGACGAACGAGTCGTAGCCTTCCACCAGCATCGGCCCTTCGACCTCCCGCCCGCCGATGGGATTGGGCCGATCGCAGACGATGACGTCGATGCCGTGCCTGGCGCAGGCCCGCAGGCAGTTCGCCATGGTGTAGATATAGGTGTAGATGCGCGCGCCGATGTCCTGCAGGTCGATGACCAGTACGTCGATGTGCGACAGCATCTCCGCCGTGGGTTCGCGCGTTTCGCTGTACAACGAAAACACCGGCACCCGCCGCGCCGAATCGCTGGTGTGCGGCGTCTCGATCATGTTGTCCTGCACGTCCGAGCGAAAGCCGTGCTGCGGCCCGAAGATCGCCCCCACGGTGACGCCGGGCGCCGCGAACAGGGCATCTACGATGTGGGTGAAACCAGCGTCGACCGAGGCCGGATTGGAGACAATGCCGACGCGACGGCCCTTCAGGTGGGTCGAGTTCAGGAGGCGGGTCGAGCCAAGGACAACAGACACGTGTCAGATTATCTAACAGGAGAGAAGGAGATTAGGAGAACCTTCGTTACGTTACTCTTCGGAGGTGGCGATGCTCTCTTACTCGCTGATCGACGACAGTCCGGTCGGTCCGCTGCTGCTGGCCGGCAACGGCGATGGCCTGCACGCACTGGCGTTTGGCGCGGGGTCGCGCCCGCGCACGATTGACCCGTCGTGGCGGCCCGATACCGGCGGCGTGCTGACCAGCGTTCGCAACGAGCTCGATGAGTATTTCGCCGGAAAGCTGCGGAGGTTCACCACGCCGGTGATCTTCGCAGGCACGGCGTTCCAGCGGCAGGTGTGGACCGAGTTGTGCCGCATTCCGTACGGCGAGACCATCAGCTACATGGAGCTCGCCACACGCATCAAGAACCCGAAGGCGGTCCGCGCGGTCGGCCTCGCCAACGGCGCCAACCCCATCGCCATCATCGTCCCCTGCCACCGCGTCATTGGCGCCAATGGTTCGCTAACCGGTTTCGGCGGCGGAATTCCTACCAAACGCGCGTTGCTGGAGCTTGAGAAGGGCCAGCGGACGTTGCTGTGAAAAGTCAACCTGCTTCACTTTTACGTTACACGTAAGTCACTCGCAAAAGTGAAGCAGGTTCACTTACACTTCCGCTCCATGCGCAGAGTTTCTCGCCGCGATTTCCTGGCCACCGGCAGCGTAGCGCTGGGCACCCTCCCGCTGATTCGCGCCACCGCGTTTGCGCAGACCGCCGATGCGGTATTCCGGCATGGCGTGGCCAGTGGCGACCCGCTGGCCGATCGCGTCATCCTGTGGACCCGAGTGACGCCCGCGGCGGCGACTGGCGAAGTGACGGTGTCGTGGCAAGTCGCGCGCGATCCGAAATTCGGCCAGGTGGTCTCGCGCGGTGAGGCGCGGACTGGCGCCGCCCGCGACTTCACCGTGAAGGTCGATGTGCCTCGCCTCGCGGCAGGCACTACCTATTACTACCGTTTTGAATCGCTGGGCGCGCGTTCCGCGATCGGTCGCACGCGCACACTGCCGCGCGAAGGCGTGAGCCGACTGCGGTTGGGCGTGGTGTCGTGCTCGAACCTGCCCCAGGGATACTTCAACGCCTATGCCTGCCTCGCGAGGCGAGCCGATCTCGACGCGATTCTGCACCTTGGTGACTACATCTACGAGTATCCGAACAAGGGATATGGTGATGGCACTGCGCTCGGGCGCATTCCGTCGCCCGACAAGGAGATGGTCGCGCTGCAGGATTACCGCGAACGGCACGCCCAGTACAAGTCCGATCCCGACTCGCAGGAAGTGCATCGCCAGCATCCGTTCATCGTCACCTGGGACGATCACGAGTTCACCAACAACGCATGGCAGGGCGGTGCGGAGAATCACGATCCCGACCAGGTCGAAGGCGACTGGTCGATTCGCAAGGCCGCGGCCGAACAGGCGTATTACGAGTGGATGCCGATTCGTGAGGACGCGCAGACGAAGCAGTCGCGGATCTACCGCGCGTTTCGATTTGGTGACCTCGCCACGGTGTACATGCTCGATACGCGGGTCGTCGGCCGCGACGAGCAGGTGCCGCGCGACGATACTGCGGCGGTCGAATTGGCCGGCCGCCAGTTGTTAGGCGCCGCACAGGAAGGCTGGCTGGCCGAGCAGATGGTGACGTCGGTGCGCAACAAGGCGGCCTGGAACGTGCTGGGCCAGCAGGTGATGGTCGCGCCCCAGACACCGGCGGGCACGCGCGCCGGCAATACTGATTCGTGGGATGGCTACCGTGGCGCGCGCAACCGGCTGTTCGACATGGTCGAGCGGACCAGGGCCGCCAACCTCGCCGTGCTGACTGGTGACGTGCACAGCTCGTGGGCCTACGACCTGCCGCGCGATCCGTTCGCGGCGTACGACAGCAACACCGGTAAGGGATCGCTCGGGGTGGAGTTCGCGGGCACGTCCGTGAGCTCGCCCAGCAACGTTGGCGGTGGTCCCGACGGCGAGAAGCAACTGGCCGACCTGCGCGCCGCGCGGCCGCACCTCCACTATGTCGATGGGCGCTATCGCGGCTATTTCGTTGTGGACCTCACGCGCGAGCGTCTGCAGGCCGATTTCTATGCCGTGGCCACCGTTCTCGATCGCACCACCAAGGAGCGGTTCGAGAGGGGCTTCGTGACTGAGAGCGGCCGAAACCACCTGACTGCAGCGGCGACGGCTGCGCCGGCTGTCCTGGCACCCGACCCCGCTCCCTAGCACCCGAGCACCCAAGCACCAAGCACCCCCGGCGGATATAATCCCGGGAATATGCAGCGGACGGATACTTCGGACCCGAATTACTACCATCAGGTCGTCGACTGTCAGTGGGCGTGCCCCGCGCACACCAACGTTCCTGAATACATCCGGATGATCGCGAACGGCCAGTTCGACGATGCCTACATCCTGAATCGCGAGTCGAACGTGTTCCCAGGCATCCTGGGCCGCACGTGTGACCGGCCCTGCGAACCAGCCTGCCGGCGCGGTCGCATCGATGGCAAGCCGGTGGCGATCTGCCGCCTGAAGCGCGTGGCCGCCGATCACAAGGACGACATTACCGACCGCATCCCGAAAGCCCCGGCGACGAAGAATGGCAAGAAGGTGGCACTCATCGGCGCCGGTCCGTCCGCCCTCACCGTGGCGAACGACCTGATGCCGTTGGGGTACCAGTGCACCATCTTCGAAAAAGGGCCGCGCCCTGGCGGCCTGATGCGCATCAACATCCCCGCCTTCCGCCTCCCCGAAGAAGTGCTCGACGAAGAAATCGGCTACATCGTGAACATGGGCGTCGAGATGAAGTACAACTCGCCCGTCACGAGCCTGAAGTCGCTGGTGGATTCGAAAGAGTTCGACGCGGTCTAGGTCGGCACCGGTGCGCCAAAGGGCAAGGAACTGGACCTGCCTGGGCGAAACGAATCCGACCAGATCTTCATCGGCATCGAGTGGCTCGAGTCGATTCACTTCGGGCACATCAAGGACGTCGGCAAGAAAGTCTTGATCATCGGCGTCGGCAACACGGCGATGGAC
>CAMBHC010000189.1 GCA_945866285.1 Candidatus Sulfopaludibacter sp. SbA3
ACCCGTCACTGACGCGCATCGTGAAGCGGCCGAACAGATGGCCCGCCAGGCCGTGAAGGGCGCGGATGCGGTGCTGGTCTCTGACTACGGCTCGGGCCTGGTGACGCCGAAGTTCGTCCACGAACTGATGGGGCTGGTCAAAGATGGTCCGGCTAAAGCCGGACGCCACATTCCGGTGCTGATCGACTCGCGATATGCGCTGACCAAGTATCGTGGCCTGACCGCGTGCACGCCGAACGAGTCGGAAGTGGAGCAGGTGCTGGGCGTCACCATCGACGACAAGGCCCAGGTGCTCGAGCGCGCCGGTCGAGCCTTACTCACGCGCACGCGCATGCAGGCCGTGCTGGTGACGCGCGGCAGCCGCGGCATGGCGCTGTTCGAGGCCGGCAAGAAGACCGTCCACATACCGATCTTCGGTTCCGACCAGATCGCCGACGTCACCGGCGCGGGCGATACCGTGATGGCGACCATGACGCTGGCGCTGGCGTCTGGGGCGTCGTTTGAAGAGGCGGCGCGGCTGGCGAACTTTGCTGGTGGCCTGGTCGTGATGAAGCGCGGCACCGCCACGGTGTCGGCCGCCGAACTGCGCCGTGCCGTAGGGGCGGGTCTTTAGACCCGCCCATCACCGAATGGGTGAAATCATGAGCCGGGAGGAGTTGATGTTGCGCGTCGCCGACGATCGCGCGCATGGACTCAAGCTCGCCTTCGCGAACGGCGGGTTCGACCTGCTGCACGTGGGTCACGTCCGCTACCTCGAGGCCGCCCGTCGCGAGGCCGACCGGTTGATCGTCGCGGTCAACGACGATCGCTCCATCCAGGGGCTGAAGGGACCGACCCGCCCGGTACTGCCCGAGGCCGATCGCGCTGAACTCGTCGCCGCGCTGCGCGCCGTGGACTACGTGGTGATCTTTTCGGAGCCGACCGTGACGCCGCTCCTGGAGTTGCTGCGGCCCGACGTGCACTGCAAGGGGACCGACTACACGGTCGACACCGTCCCGGAGCGCGAGACCGTCCGCGCCTACGGCGGTCGCATCGCCATCGTCGGCGACCCCAAGGACCATTCGACCACCGATCTGCTGACCCGGCTGAAGCACCCCCGGACATGAGCACCGCAGCACCTCAGCACTCGAGCACCTCAGCACCTCAGCACTTGAATCGAATTCTGATCGTCCGAATGAGCGCTTTGGGCGACATCGTGCATGCGCTGCCGGTGTTGGCTGCCCTGCGACGGGCGTGGCCGGCTGCGAAAGTGGATTGGATTGTCGATGAGGCCTATGCCTCAATCCTGTCGCTGGCCGAGGGGTTGCACCAGCGCATCGTGGTCCGTGGCCAGGGGCCGGAAGCGAGGGGCTACGTGAGCGCGGTGCGGCATTTGCGCGCGCAGAAGTACGACGCCGCGCTCGACCTGCAGGGGCTGATCAAGTCCGCCGTGTGGGCGAAGGCGTCTGGTGCCGCCCGAGTGATCGGGTTCGACCGCGCGCACTTACGCGAGCCGATGGCCGCGTCGTTCTACAGCGAGACGGTGGTGCCGCTCGACGCGCCGCACGTCATCCAGAAGAACCTGTCGATCCTGCAGGCATTCGACCTGGCACCGGGTCCGATTGAACTTCCTCTTCATCCCGAAGCCGCCAGTGCGACGACGAACGCGCTAGTGGCCGTTGGCGGATCCAAGCAGTACGTCGTGCTGAATCCCGGGGCCGCGTGGCCGAACAAGCGCTGGCCGGCCGAGCGATTCGGCGCGCTCGCCGCGAAGCTCCACGCGCATACCAGGCTGCGGTCGCTCATCACCTGGGGACCGGACGAGAAATCGTTGGCCGAAGCGGTCGTGAGTGCATCTGGCGGAGCCGCCAGCCTGGCGCCCCCGACCGCCATCGCGGACCTGGCGGTCATCATGCGTGACGCGGCGCTCGTGGTGTCGGGTGACACCGGGCCCCTGCACATCGCCGCGGCCATGGGCACGCCGCTGGTTGGCCTGTACGGCCCGACCTGGCCCGAGCGCAACGGCCCCTGGAACCCGGACGATGAAGTGATTTCGAAGGCGGGTGGGTGTGTGTGTCACCACAAGCGCAAGTGCTTGCGTGGCGCGCCCTGCATCAACGAGATCGACGTGCCCGATGTGCTGGCCGCAGCCGAGCGGCGGCTGCTCAGTGCGAAGCTTGTCCCCCGTAGCCTTGGCGGAGGGGGATCATGACGCGGCTGCTCACGCGGTGGCGCGTGTTTCTCGGCTTCGTGTTCGCGGCGCTCGTGCTGTGGCTCGCATCACCGACGCGTGATTCACTGCTGGTCGGCGCGGCGATCGCCGTGGCGGGTGAGTGTCTGCGGCTGTGGGCGGCCGGGCATCTCGAGAAGAGCAAGGAAGTCACGCGTTCGGGACCGTATCGCTACACGCGTCATCCTCTGTATCTCGGCTCGTCCACCATCGGCGTGGGGATTGCCGTGGCCTCGCACCACTGGATCGTGGCGGCGATGGTCGTGACCTACATGGCCCTGACGCTCACGGCCGCGATGCGCAGTGAAGAAGCGCACCTGCGCGAGAAGTTCGGCGATGCGTATGACGCCGATGCGGAGAAGCGTGCCGCGCCCATGGACCGCCCGTTCAGTTGGGCCAGAGCCATCGGCAACCGCGAGCATCACACGATGGCCGGCCTGGCCGCAGGCTTGGGGATGTTGGCGATGAAGATGTTGGGAAGCTAGGGACTCGCACTGTCTAGCGATGAGCGAAGCGAATCGCTGACTGAACCCGAGGACCGGACGCCCCGCCAAATCGAACGAGCGGAGCGAAGTGAGATTGGCGGGGTGGACGGGACTCGAACCCGCGGCCTCTAGCGTGACAGGCTAGCGTTCTAACCAACTGAACTACCACCCCCCTGAGGGGAATTGCTAACTTCCGATTGCTGACGTCGAAACCGACCGAGTTGTCACCACTCGATCGCGAATCATCATCAATCGCCACCGTCACGCTGGTGGGCGGTAAGGGACTCGAACCCCTGACAGCCGGCGTGTAAAGCCGGTGCTCTACCAACTGAGCTAACCGCCCGACACCCGGAATCTCCGATTGTAGCCAGTGAAGCGGCAGTTGGTCAATGCCCGACCGATAAACGTTATCATCAACGGGTCTCATGCCCCTGCGCGACATCATCGGTCATCGGCGATTAACCACCCTGATGTCCAGGGCCATCGACCGTGGATCGTTGCCGCCGACGCTGCTGTTTGCCGGGCCATCGGGGGTGGGCAAATGGCGCGTCGCGCAAGCGGCCGCACAGGCCGTTAACTGCCTGGAGCCCGTCCGGGACGCCGACGGGTTGCCGTTTGACGCCTGCGGACGTTGCCGTTCGTGTGACCGAATCGCCCGCGGCGTCCATGTCGACGTGATTGCGCTTGAGCCGGACGATCGCGCCTCAATCAAGATTGACGTGGTCCGCGATGTACTGAGCCGCACCGGCTACCGGCCGTTTGAAGGCAAGCTCCGCGTGGTGCTGATTCGCGAGGCCGACACGCTTGAAACCGCTGCCCAGAACTCCTTGTTGAAGAACCTCGAAGAGCCGCCGCCAGGAACGGTGTTCATCCTGACCACCGCCGTGCCCGGCGTGCTGCTGTCGACGGTGCGTTCGCGCTGCATGCGCCTGCGGTTTGGCCGCCTGACGGCGGCCGAAGTGGCATTGGCCCTGGTGCGCGATCACGGCCAGAGCGAACGCGATGCCACGGAAGCCGCGCCGTTGTCTGACGGCAGCATTGGCCAGGCCCTCTCACTGTCGGACCTCGACATCGGCGGGCTTCGCGACCTGGCCATGCGCCTGTTGCAGCAAACCGCCGGCCGCGCCGACACGCAGTCGCGCCTGCAGGCGGCCACATCGGTGGTGGCGGGCCTGTCGAAAAAGGAAGAGCGCACGGATCTCGCGGCCGTGCTGCGGCTCGCGGCGTCGATGCTCCGCGACATCGAGGCGCTCAATTCAGGCGCTGACCAGCGTGTGCTGGCCAATCCCTTGCTGACCGACGATCTGTCGACGCTGGCGCGTTCGTTCGCCGGGGACCGCGCCCGGCTGGCGTTCGGCGCCGTCGACCGCGCCCTGACCGCGCTCGAACGCAACGCCGGCACCAAGGTCGTGGCGGAATGGCTCGCGGTTCAATTGTGAGCCTGCCCCGCATTGGGCTGACCGCCGGCGATCCCGCCGGCATTGGTCCCGAGATCGTCGCCAAGGCGGCGGCCGATCCCGCCGTGCGCGCCGTGTGCGAGCCCGTGATCTTTGCCGCGCCGTCGTCTGCTGCCGTTCGGGTCGGCGAAGTCTCCGCCGTGGCCGGCCAGGCCGCCTACGACACCATCGTCACCGCCGTCGCGGCCGCTCAGCGCGGCGAGATTGATGCGATTGCCACCGCGCCGATCAACAAGCTGGCATTTTCACAGGCAGGACTTCACTGGAAGGGCCACACCGATCTGCTCGCCCATTTGTGCGGCGTTGATCACGTAGCCATGCTGTTTCATGCTCCCCAGCTCAAGGTCGTGCTGATCACCGTGCACGTCCCGCTCCGGGAGGTCGCGACGCTGCTCACGCCGGCGCTGGTGGCGAAGACGATTCGCCTCACGGCCGCGTCGTTGCCGCAGTTCGGCATCGCCAACCCGCGTCTCGCGCTGGCCGGCCTGAACCCGCACGCAGGAGAATCCGGGCTGTTAGGCCTCGAAGATGACGCGGTGCTGGCACCGGCCGTGGCGGCGGCGCGCGCCGAGGGCATCGACATCGCGGGGCCGTTCCCGGCCGATACCGTCTTCGTCCGGGCGTCGCGCGGTGAATTTGACTGTGTGCTCGCCTGCTACCACGATCAAGGATTGATCCCGGTGAAGCTGTTGGCGTTTGGCCAGGCGGTGAACGTGACGATTGGCTTGCCGATCATCAGGACCTCCGTGGACCACGGCACCGCGTTCGACATCGCCGGCAAGGGCGTCGCCGACGCGGGTAGCATGATCGAAGCCGTGAAGCTGGCGGCGCAGATGGCACGAGGAGTCGTCCGGCTCAAGCCCGACGCCACATTGCAATGAAAGCCAAGATCGAACGCAAGGCCGCGAAAAAAGAGGCCGCCAGCGAGAAAGACACGCTGATTGCCGACAACCGCAAGGCGTATCACGACTACCACATCCTCGATACGTTCGAGGCGGGCATTGCCCTGCTCGGGACCGAGGTGAAGGGCATTCGCGAAGGGCAAGCCAATCTCCGCGACGCATTCGCGCGCGTCGACCGGGGTGAGGTGTGGCTGCACAACGTGCACATCAACGCCTACAGCCACCGCGGCTACGTGGACCACGATCCGCGGCGGAAGCGCCGCCTATTGCTGCACCGCTACGAGATTCGCAAGCTGATCGGCAAGACGGTGGAGAAGGGGCTGACCCTGGTCCCCACTCGCCTCTATTTCAAGAACGGCAGGGTCAAGGTCGCCATCGGCCTGGCGCGCGGCAAGCAGGACCACGACAAGCGCGAAGCGCTGCGCAAGCGCGAGACCGATCGCGAAACGCGCGCGGCCGTGAAGGAGCGCGTGCGCCGATGAAGGTGCTGGTGGTGGGCGCCGCTGGCCAACTGGGCCAGGCCATGGCGGCGCGCCTCGTGGGTGAGCATCAGGTCGTGGCCGCGACCCGGGCCGACGTGGACCTCACCGGTCATGCCGCTGTCCTCGAGTTCGTGCAGCGGGTCGCGCCGAACGCGATCGTCAACTGCGCGTCGTACAACGATGTGGACGGCTCCGAGCAGCACCAGCAGCAGGCCTTTGCGGTCAACGCGTTCGCGCCCCGCACCCTGGCGCGCGCCGCCGAAGTCGTCGACGCCACCTTGATTCACTACGGCACCGACTTCGTCTACGCCGGCACGGCGTCACAGCCGTATTCCGAGGACGACTTGCCGGAGCCGCAGAGCGTCTATGCCCA
>CAMBHC010000190.1 GCA_945866285.1 Candidatus Sulfopaludibacter sp. SbA3
TGTTGCGCGACGCGGGTGCGAGAAGCCAGCAGCCAGCCAGCAGCGAAGCCGAACACAAGCGCACCAACACCGACGATTGCGATTTCCAATTCGTCAGGATCGTAGCAGACCTCCCGGTCTCCTGTTTTTGTTACTGAAGCGTCGGCTGCCGTAGAAATCTGTAAGAGCGGCGGCCGGGTTCGCTCGTGAGGTTTTCTGTAACTGGTTGCGATGTCTCGGGTTAGCATAGCCACGCCCGGCCGAGCCAGCATGGAAGGGCCGTTGCACCATGATCCGAGTGCTCCCTGCGGTGAACGACGCGACGATTGCCATGGTCGATGGCTTTGGCCGTCGTACGCGTGGGATCGATCCGGATAGCGGTGACCCGATCGAAATCCTTGAGCTGTCTCCGGCGCTCGTCGAGCATGCCGGCTTCGTGGCCGCGCTTGGTGACCGCGTCGCGCGGCATGCGGCTGTCCGTCATGCTTCCTACGTCCACCTGCGCCGGCTCGACCGACCGTCGGCCGACCGCCTGGCCCTGGTGTCGGACGACACCGAGGGCTGGCGGCTCTCGCAGATGTTCGAGGTGGGGTCTGCGGCCGGCCTGCCTTTGGACATCACGGTGGTCATCGGCCTGCTGCGGCAATTGCTCCCCGCAGTGGCGCTGTTTGGCCGTCACAATCGCGACGCCGCCATCGGCGTGCTGGCTCCCGAGCGGCTGATCGTCACGCCGCAGGGCCGCCTGGTGATCGCGGAGCACGCGTTCGGACCGGCCATCGAGAAACTGAACCTTGGCCGCGACCGCCTGTGGCGCGACTACCGCGTCTGCATGGCGCCGTCGGCCGGCTTACCGCGCGCCAACCCACGCGCGGATGCGCACGGCGTTGGCGTGGTCGCCCTGTCGCTGCTGCTTGGCCGTGTCTTGTCCGAGGCGGAATACCCGAATCAGTTGGCAGAGCTCCTCGCTTCGGCCAACGAGAGCCGCGACGGCGACCTGACGCCGCTGTCGAAGACGCTGCTGACGTGGCTGACGCGCGCGTTACAGCTCGATGTCAGCACGGCGTTCCAATCGCCACACGAAGCGCAGGTCGCCTTTGAGTCGGTACTGGCCAGCGACCGCGCCTATGTGACCTCGTCGAAAGCGCTCGACGAGTGGGTGACGATCGTTGGCGCCACGATCGAACAATCGCGCAAAGCGGCGACAGCGGCGCCAGACTTGGTATCCGCCCCCGCCTCCGTGGCACCCCGGGCGTCCGCCTTCGCTCGCGAAGAATCGGGCGAGCTACGGCGAGATCTCGCCGTAGCGGCCTCCGGCCGCGAAGGCGGACCGGCACGAAGCCCGTTGGTACTGGCGCTGATCGTGTTCGCCATCGTGCAATCCGGCGTCGTGCTCTGGCTGTGGAATCGCGATCCCGGTGCGCCGCGCAAAGGCGAGGGCGAGCTGGTGGTTCAGTCGCGGCCGGTGGCGGCGCGCGTCTCAATCGATGGCGAGGAACGCGGTGTGACGCCCCTCACCATCGCGCTTCCCTCTGGGGCGCACGTGCTCGAAGTGCAGAGCGGCAAGTCCGAGCCGCGGGTGATCCCGCTGACCATTCAGGCCGGCGTGCAGACGGCGCAATATATCGAGCTGCAGAACGTGGCCATGACCGGTGGCCTCGAGATTCGCAGCGACCCGCCCGGCGCGCGGGTGACCATCGACGGCCAGGGCCGCGGGACGACCCCGGTGACCATTCGCGACCTGGCGCCGGGTGACCACCAAATCGTCCTCGAGGGCGGCGGCCGCAAGGTGACGCAAGCCGTTCGCATCGATGCGGGCATAACTGCGCAGCTTGTCGTGCCCTTGCCACGGCGCTAACTCCTCTTTTTGCATACCTTTGCGCCTCAACTTTTGCTAGGATCGACCGTCCTCCAAATGCGTAAACGGTTCTTGATCCCGGCTATCGCCCTACTCGTGGGGGCTGCATCATCGCCCCTGTGGCTGGTGTCGGCCGCCGATTCCGTGTCGATGGCGCGGCTCAACGCCGATGTCTCGCTCGAACGCGACGCCGATTACCTGACCGGATACGTCCCCACGCGCACTACCATCGGCTCCGTCTTCGACCACCACATGATCGAAGGGCCAGAGAAGACCGTGCTGGTGGCATCGCTCGGTGATGCCTTCGACCTGCGGCGCATCCGCGCCGGGCAGCCGTACCTGATCGATCGCATGCTCGACGGCCGCGTGCGCCGGTTCGAGTACGAAATCGACGCCGACCGCCGGCTGACCGCGACCCGCGGCTCGCTTGACGGCACTCCTCGCTTCCACACCGCGATCGAACGCATTCCCAAGGAGACGACGGTCGTCACCGTCGAAGGCGCCATCGATCGCGAGACCAACTCGCTGTCGGCCGCGCTCAACAAGGCCGGCGAGCGCATTGACCTGGCGCTGGGCCTGGCCGACGTGTTCTCCGGCGAGATCGACTTCAATTCCGACCTGCAGCCCGGCGACCACTTCAAGGTGCTCGTGGAGCGGCACTCGCGCGAGGGCAAGCTGGCCGGTTACGGCCCGATCCTGGCGGCCGAGTTCGTCAACGAGGGCCGCGAAATGCGCGCCATTCGCTTCACGCCCGAAGGTGGCTCGCCGGCGTATTACGACGACCAGGGCCGGTCGTTGAAGCGTTTCTTCCTGAAGTCGCCGCTCAAGTTCGAACCGCGAGTGACGTCGACTTTCTCCGCCTCGCGCAAGCATCCCCTCCTCGGCTACGCGCGGGCCCACAACGGCGTTGATTACCACGCCGGCACGGGCGCCCCCGTCGTCTCGGTGGCCCCCGGTGTGGTCACGCTTGCGGCCTGGACCAGCGGCGGCGGACGCACGGTGAAGGTGCGACACCCCAACGGTTACGAAACTGAATACCTGCACCTGTCGGCGATCGCGGTGAAGCAGGGTTCGCGGATTGGCCAGGGCGAGCTCGTCGGTAAGGTCGGCCAGACCGGCCTCGCGACCGGTCCGCATCTGCATTACGGGTTGAAGAAGAACGGGAGCTACGTCAACCCGATCCTCGAACACCGCAACATGCCGCCCGGCGATCCGGTCTCGGCCTCGCTGATGAATGTGTTCTCGTCAGAGCGCGACCGTTACCTGTCGCTGCTGTTCACCCCGTCCATCGTCCGCGCCGCCAACAATAATTAAGTTAGCCACACAGGCCGCTGAGGTGTACCTAGAAGTATTGGCCTCTGTGTTCTCTGTGGCCCCTGCGGCCAACATATAATTCATTACGAATGTCCGCCATCTACCCCTTCCGGGCCCTGCGGCCGGTGCCGAAGTCGGCCGCCGCCGTGGCGTCCGTCCCCTACGACGTCGTCAATACCGAAGAGGCCCGCGCGTTGGCCGAAGGGAACCCGCTCAGCTTCCTCCGTGTCTCGCGGCCCGAGCTCGACCTGCCGCCGGGGACCGACTCCCACGGCGATGCGGTCTACGACCTGGCGACCAGGAACTTCGCGCGGCTGAAGGACCTGGCGCCGCTGGTGGTCGAGGACGAAGCCAGCTTCTATGTGTATCGCCTCCATATGGGGACGCACGTGCAGTCGGGCGTGGCGGCGTGTTTCTCGATTGATGAATACGATCGCGACCTGGTCAAGAAGCACGAGAAGACCCGGCCCGACAAGGAAGACGATCGCACCCGTCACATGCTCGCCATTGGCGCGCAGACTGGTCCGGTCTTCCTGACCTATCGCGCCTCGACGGCGATCGATGCGGTGGTGACCAGTGCGACCCAGGCCGATCCCCTGTACGACATCGTCGCGCCAGATGAGGTGCGTCACCAGTTGTGGCGCGTGCCGGTCGCGATGAACCAGGCCGTCGTCGATGCCTTTGCCGCGCTCGACAGCCTCTACATCGCGGATGGACACCATCGCGCCGCCAGCGCGGCGAGAACCCGTCGCTCGCTCGCAGAGAACGGCCCCGGCGAACACGACCGCGTGCTGGCCGTGGCGTTCCCCGACAACCAGGTGCAGGTGCTGTCCTACAACCGCGTGGTGCGCGACCTGCACGGCCTGACGGCCAACGAATTCCTGGGCTCGCTGAAGCGGCGCCTGACCGTGACCGAGGGCGGCCCCGCGACGCCGGCCCGCAAGGGCGACGTGGCGATGTATCTCGCCGGAGCGTGGCACACGCTGACGCTGCCGGCCGGCTCGCACTCGCTCGACGTGGACATCCTGGAGAGCACAATCCTTGAGTCGGTGCTGGGCATCTACGATGTCCGCACCGACAAGCGGATTGATTTCGTCGGCGGCATCCGTGGCACCGCGGCGCTCGAGCAACTGGTCACCAGCAAGTCGTTCGCGGTGGCCTTCTCGATGTTCCCCGTGTCGGTCGCCGACCTGATGCGCGTTTCGGACGCCGGCGAGATCATGCCGCCCAAGTCGACCTGGTTCGAGCCGAAGCTCCGCGACGGCCTGCTGTCGCATTTACTGTGAAACAGGCGGTCTTGAGGGCTTGGGGACTTGAGGTCTTGGAGACCTCAGCCAGGCCCCCAAGGCCCCAAGCCCCCAGGACCTTATGAAAGTACTAATCGCCGACAAATTCGAACAGTCCGGGATTGAGGGTCTGAAGGCCGCCGGCTGCGAAGTGATCTTCCAGCCCGACGCCAAGGGTGACGGCCTGGTCGCCGCCATCAAGGACACCGGCGCGCCCGTGCTGGTCGTGCGCTCCAACAAGGTGACCGAGCCCATGCTCGATGCCGGCAGCTTGTCGCTGATCGTCCGCGCCGGCGCCGGCGTGAACACCATCGATGTGGCGGGTGCGTCGAAGCGCGGCATTTACGTCTCGAACTGCCCCGGCAAGAACTCGGTGGCGGTGGCGGAACTGACGATGGGCTTGATGCTGTCGGTGGACCGCCGCATCCCCGACAACGTCGCCGAGCTGCGGGCGGGGAAGTGGAACAAGAAGGAATACTCGAACGCCAGGGGCCTGGCGGGACAGACGCTGGGCCTGATCGGCTTTGGCCACATCGGCCAGGAAGTCGCGTCTCGCGCCCGCGCGTTCGGCATGCCGGTGCTGGTGTGGAGCCGTCGCTTCAGTGACGACGCCTCGGCCCGCGCGAAGGCCGAAAAGGACTTCGGCATCCACGTCGTGGCCACGGCGGCGGAGCTGGTCGCGAAGGCCGACATCCTGAGTGTGCACCTGGCGCTCACCAAGGAGACGCGCGGGTTCGTCAACGCCGAGTTGCTGGCGCATGCGAAGACGGGCGCCTACTTCATCAACACCGCCCGTGGCGAAGTGGTGGACTACGCCGCTCTCGAGACCGTGGTGAAGGAGAAGGGCCTGCGCGTTGGCCTGGACGTGTTCGCCAACGAGCCGGCCGAGGGCACCGCGGATTTCAGTGACACGCTGGTGGCGCAGCCAAACGTCTATGGCACGCACCACATCGGCGCCTCAACCGGCCAGGCCCAGGAAGCCATTGCCGCGGAGACCGTGCGCATCATCACCACCTTCAAGGACACCGGCAAGGTGCCCAACGTGGTGAACCTGGCCAAGCTGACGCCCGCCACTCACATGCTGGTGGTGCGCCACCGCGACAAGCCCGGCGTGCTCGCGCACGTCTTTGAATACCTGCGCGTCGCGCACCTGAACGTCCAGGAAACCGAGAACATCATCTTCGAAGGCGCCCAGGCCGCCGTCGCTCGCATCAATCTTGACGGTGCGCCGTCGCCGCGTGCGCTCGACGCCATGCAGTCGAGCAACGCCGACATCCTCGATCTTCAACTCGTTCAACTTTCCTGACAAGGGTCCTGATGAACCGCATCTTCAATTTCTCCGCAGGTCCGGCGGTGTTGCCGGCCCCCGTGCTCGAAGAAGCCCAGCGCAACCTGGTGGAACTGCCCGGCGTCGGCATGTCGGTGCTGGAAATCAGCCACCGCTCGAAAA
>CAMBHC010000191.1 GCA_945866285.1 Candidatus Sulfopaludibacter sp. SbA3
CACCAACCCGGATGGGGCGCAGCTGGCGTACGACCTCTACAAGATCACTCCGGACTTCATGCTGCACGCCGGCTACCTTGGCTCGCTCGGCGTCGACATGACGAACCAGCAGTGGGAACAGGACCCGATCTATCCGGAGTCGACGATCCGCGCCGACCTGTGGCGGCAGTGGCTGCCCGACGTGTTCCTCAACCCCCACGGATATCCGTCGCACGAGTGGGTGATGCTGTTCTCCGATTACGCGGGTTGGGTCCGCAACCGCGTCACCGAGGCGCGCGACTGGTGGGGCATGCGCGGCTGGTTCACGCCGGGCTTCGGCTACCTGGATGACCCGAAGTTTCCGCGACATAAGGCCGCCGCCTTCGAGATCCGCGATCGGTTCAGCGCCAACATCAACGCGGCACCAGAGGTGCGCGCGCTCAATACCCGCGCCTATGCTCGCTACGAACGCTACGGCCGAGCCTTCGACGCGGAGAACTTCAAGCTCGACTTTACCAACGACGTGCTGATCTACAGCGCGATCAAGGGCGCGAAAGCCAGCCCGACGAGCCAGGACTTCATGACCAGGAACCCGAACGTCACGATCTGGACCGGCAGCACCGAAGCCCCTGACGAGACGGCCTATGGCGACTGGATGAAGCTGGTGGCGACCGCCGGCCTGCAGTGGGACAAGGCGATCCTCGACTACCTGGTCTCGGGCGATCATCAGATCGAACGCAAGACGGCCGAATTTTTTGGAGGCGTAAGCCTCTCGATCAATCGGCCGCGCCCGCCGAAACCACGCGACGGCAACGATCGGTCGACGACTACCGGGCCGCAAGGAGCAAAGCAAGAATGATTCGCATCGGGGTTGACACCGGGGGCACCTTCACCGACCTGGTGATGCTGGGGCCCGCTGGCGTGTCCGTTCACAAAGTGCGATCGACGCCCGACGACCCGTCGCGCGCGATTGTTTCGGGTATCCAGGAAATCTCCGGCAGCACCGGCGGCGCCGAGGTCGTACATGGCTCGACCGTTGCCACCAACGCCGTGCTCGAGCGGAAGGGCGCCCGCGTCGCACTGGTCACCACCGCCGGCTTCGAGGACGTCGTCCGGATCGGGCGCCAGACCCGGCGCGAGCTGTACAACCTGATGCAGGAAGACCGGCGTCCGCTCGTCGAGCCGGAGTTGACCTTCGGCCTGGTGGAGCGCCTTGGCGCCGACGGAGAAGTGCTGGAAGCGCCGGACCTGGCGGCGGCCAGGAGGCTCGCGCAGCAGCTCAGCGATACCGGCGTCGGCAGCGTGGCCGTCTGCTTCCTGCATTCCTACCGCAATTCCGCGCACGAAGACGCCGTCGCCGCGGTGTTCGAGGCGGCAGGCCTTCAGGTGTCATCCTCGCATCGGGTCGTCCGCGAGTATCGCGAGTACGAGCGTTGGAGCACGACCATCGTCAGCGCGTATGTGACGCCGATTGTCAGCCGCTATCTCACCGCGCTTGAATCGTGCCTGTTTGGCAGCCGCCTGAGCATCATGCAGTCCAACGGCGGATCGATTTCCGCCAGCGCCGCCAAGGCGGTGGCCGTCCGCACCATCCTCTCGGGTCCGGCCGCCGGCATCGTCGGCGCCCGTGCCGTGGCCGACATGGCTGGCTACCCGCGAGTGATTACCTTCGACATGGGCGGCACCTCGACGGACGTCAGCCTGGTCGACGGAGCGATCAGCACGACGACGGAATCGATGGTCGGTGACTTCCCGGTGCGCCTGCCCGTGATCGACATCCACACGGTGGGCGCGGGCGGCGGGTCCGTGGCCTACATCGACCGCGGCGGCGCGCTACGCGTCGGGCCACTGAGCGCCGGGGCCGATCCCGGTCCCGCCTGCTACGGCCAGGGCACGATGCTCACCGTCACCGACGCCAACTTGTTGCTCGGCCGGCTCGATCCTGAGTACTTCCTCGGCGGCCGCATGGCCCTCGACATTGAACGGGCACGCGCGGTGATGTTGCCGCTGGCGGCGGAACTCAAGGTCTCGGAACTCGCCCTTGCCGAAGGCGTGGTCCGCGTCGCTAACGCCAACATGGAACGCGCCATTCGCGTGGTCTCGGTGCAGCGCGGATTCGATCCGCGCGAGTTCGCCCTGCTCGCCTTCGGCGGCGCCGGCGGCATGCACGCGTGCGAGATTGCCGACACGCTGGACATCCCCACCGTCATCGTTCCCCGTTATGCCGGCGTGCTCTCAGCGTTCGGCGCGCTGGTGGCCGATGTCACCAAGGACTACTCGCTAACCGTGCTCCGCGCCGGAGATGCTGCGTCGATCGCTCAGCTCGACGAGCTGATGCAGCCGCTCGTGGCGCAGGCCGAGTCCGACCTCGAGAACGAAGGCTTCACGCTGGGCCCCGGCACGGCGTACGTGACGAAGGAACTCGACGTTCGTTACCTGGGGCAGTCCTACGAGATTACCGTGCCCTTCGCCGAGGGGTTCCGCGAGGAGTTCGACCGGCTGCACGCGCGTCGCTACGGCTATGCGAACGCGGCGCGTCCCACCGAGATCGTCAACCTCCGCGTGACCGCCACCGGCGTGACGCGTAAGCCCGAGCTGCCGCGGACCGAGGTGAGCGGGCCGATCGAGGCCGTGCCCTCACGGATCGGCCCGGCGCGGTTCGGCGGCAAGACCGTCGACACCGGGTTCTATCGCTGGGAAGACCTCGCCGCCGGTTCGGTCGGCCACGGTCCCGCCGTCGTGGCCGGGGCGCAGGCCACCGCCGTGGTGCCGCCCGGCTTCAGTTTCCGCATTGATGAGTTCGGTAATCTTCTCGCGGTGCGCGGGGTGGCCCAGGGTGGCCGCCGCCGGCAGAACACCGCTGTGGCGGTGATGTCATGAGCCAGCGCAAGACGAAAGTGGATCCGATCGAGTTCGAGGTCTTTAAGAACCTCTTCGTGTCGGTCGCCGAGGAGATGGGTGTCACGCTGTGCCGCACCGGCTTCTCGCCGAACATCAAGGAACGCCTCGACTACTCGTGCGCCGTCTACGACGCGCAGGGCGAGACGATCGCGCAGGGCGACCACATGCCGGTGCACCTCGGCGCCATGCCGCTGTCGGTGCGCGCCGCCATCGACGATGTCGCGATGGAGCCCGGCGACATTGTCGTGCTGAACGATCCGTTCCGCGGCGGCACGCACCTGCCCGACATTACGCTCGTGTCGCCGGTGTTCCTCGGCCACGAGAAGCGGCGTCCGGCCTTCTATGTGGCCAATCGCGCCCATCACTCCGACGTTGGCGGCATGACCCCGGGGTCGATGCCGCTGGCGCGCGAGGGCTACCAGGAAGGGCTGATCATTCCGCC
The DNA here is from genome assembly GCA_945866285.1 of Candidatus Sulfopaludibacter sp. SbA3. Classification (GTDB taxonomy): domain Bacteria; phylum Acidobacteriota; class Vicinamibacteria; order Vicinamibacterales; family UBA2999; genus 12-FULL-67-14b. Next base: position 3,323 of record CAMBHC010000191.1, read on the forward strand.
CATCCGCCTGGCCCGCCGCGGCGAGATTGTCCAGGACGTGATGAACCTGATTCGCGCCAACGTCCGCACGCCGGACGAGCGCGAGGGTGACATCACCGCGCAGATTGCCGCCAACCGCGTCGCCGATACCCGCCTCCGCGAGATCGTCGAGAAATACGGCCGCCGCCGCATCGACAGCTACGCCGTCGCGCTGCAGGACTACACCGAGCGAGTGCTGCGCATCACCATCGCCGGCATTGCCGACGGCGTCTACGAATTCGAAGACTACCTGGACGACGATGGGTTCAACAGCGGCCCGATCAAGATTCGCGTGGCCATCCGCATCAACGGCGACCGCGCGGAGGTCGACTTCACCGGAACCGACCCCCAGACCACCGGCGGTGTGAACGCCAACTATGCCATCACCCTCTCGGCAACGCTGTACGGTTTTCGCTGCCTGATTGCCGAGGACGTCCTCTACAATGCGGGCATCGCACGCGCTGTCCAGGTCATTGCTCCGGAAGGTTCCATCGTCAACGCCCAACGGCCCTCGGCCGTGGCCGGTGGCAATGTCGAAACCTCGCAGCGGATTACCGACGTGATCCTGGGGGCGCTGGCCAAGGCGTTGCCCGACCAGATTCCGGCGGCGAGCCAGGGCACCATGAACAACGTCACGCTGGGAGGGCTCGATCCGCGAACCGGACGGCGCTTCGCCTATTACGAGACCATCGGCGGCGGCATGGGCGCGCGGCCTGGCCTCGACGGCATCAGCGGGGTTCACACCCACATGAGCAACACGCGGAACACGCCGGTGGAAGCGCTCGAGCACTACCTGCCGGTCCGTCTCAGGCAATACCGTCTGCGAAAAGACAGCGGCGGCGACGGCTCGTTTCGCGGCGGCGAGGGGATTGTCCGCGAGTACGAAGTACTGACCGAAACCGCGGTGACCGTGCTGTCGGATCGCCGCAAAGGCCGGCCCTACGGCGCGCAGGGAGGCGAACCCGGGCAGTCGGGACGCAACACGCTCATCAATAAGGACGGAGAATCCGTGATCCCAGGCAAGGCGACGCTGACACTGGCGGCCGGTGATCGGCTCCGCATCGAGTCACCTGGCGGCGGCGGCTTCGGCGCGAAACCGGAGTCCGCATGAACGCCACGGCCACCGCCGCGGCGCCCGGGCTCTTCGGCTGGTGGCGCGCCGGCACGCCCGAAGGCAAGCGCGCGCTCGTTGCCGCGTCGCTTGGCTGGATGCTCGATTCCTTCGACGTGATGCTCTACGCCCTCGTGCTGGTCTCGTTGATGCGCGACCTGTCGATGGACGCACCGACGGCCGGACTACTCGGATCGATCACGCTGCTCGCCTCGGCGGCCGGTGGCCTGATGTTCGGCGTCATCGCCGACAAGTTCGGCCGCACCCGCGCGTTGATGGGCAGCATCATCATCTACTCCATCTTCACCGCGGCCTGCGGGTTGTCGCAGACCGTGTGGCAACTGGCGGTCTTCCGCATCCTGCTCGGACTCGGCATGGGCGGCGAGTGGGCCAGCGGAGCGGCGCTGGTCTCCGAGACCTGGCCGAGTCAGCATCGTGGCAAGGCGCTGGGATTCATGCAAAGCTCGTGGGCCGTCGGCTACGCCGCCGCCGCGATCGTAAACGCACTGGTGATGCCTTATTGGGGATGGCGCGGCGTGTTCTTTGTCGGCGTGTTGCCCGCCTTCCTCACGATCTGGATCCGCCGCTCGGTCAAGGAACCCGAGATCTGGCAGGAGCAGCAGAAGGTCGCCCGCCCGTCCGGACTCGGTCTATGCCAGATCTTCGCCCCCGGCATGCGGAAGGTCACCATCGCCGTGACGTTGATGAATGCCAGCACGATGTTCGCGTGGTGGGGCTTCAACTTGTGGCTGCCGGGCTACCTCGCGATGCCCGTCGCGGACGGCGGGATCGGCCTGAGCACCACGATGATGTCGGGCTTCGTCGTGGCGATGCAGGTAGGCATGTGGTTCGGCTATGTGACGTTCGGCTACGTGAGCGACCTGATCGGCCGCCGGCGGGCCTATGTCACATATCTGCTGACGGCTGCTGTGCTGATGCTGGCGTACGTGTCGATCACGCTGCCGATCGCTCTTTTACTGCTTGGGCCGTGCGTGGCGTTCTTTGGGACCGGGTACTTCACCGGATTTGGCGCGATCTCGGCCGAGCTGTACCCCACGGCAATCCGCGCCACCGCGCAAGGGCTGACCTACAACGTTGGCCGCGTCGCCAGTGCGGCGGCGCCGTTTGTGGTCGGCTCGCTGGCGCAGACGCACGGCTTCAGCTCGGCGCTGTCGGTGTGCGCGGCGGCCTTCGTGGTGGCGGCGGTCTTCTGGATCTGGATACCGGAAACCGGCGGCCGCGACCTGGTCTAGTTCACCGCGGCAGCGCCGCTAACCGGGCGGCCAGGTCATAGTGCGTCCGCCGAACACGTGCAGGTGGATGTGGAACACCGTCTGGCCTGCCTGCGCATTGCAGTTGAAGACCGTTCGATAGCCGGGACCGTCGAACCCCTGCTCTTTCGCAATGGCTGCGGCGCGCCGCACCATGGCTCC
>CAMBHC010000192.1 GCA_945866285.1 Candidatus Sulfopaludibacter sp. SbA3
GCCACCCCATCGATGAAACGAAACAACCAGACCAGCGTGACGACCGTGATAAACAACGGCACCGTCACGACGAGGCCGGCCAGGAAGCTACGACGCAGCCACTGCATCATGGCTCAGCCCTGCCGCATCAGGAGCCACCCAAAGGTGACGGCCGCCAGCGCAAACCGGTAAAACGCAAATCCCGCCAACGAGTGCCCCGCAAGATACCGCAAAAAGTACTTCACCGTGACGTAGCCGACGACCGCCGACACAATCAGGCCAACGGCCATCAGCGTCATCGGCACGCCGTCCATGCCGACCTTCGACAGCTCGTAGGTTTCCTTGATCGCCACCGCGAACACCGCCGGCAGGCTCATCAGGAACACAAACCGGGCTGCCGTATCGCGCCGTAAGCCCTGAAACATGCTCACCATCAGCGTCGACCCCGATCGCGACAGTCCCGGCGCCAGCGCCGCGGCCTGGGCGATGCCAATGGCCAGCGCCTCGCCGTAGCCCAGGGAATTGGCGTCGCGGGTCTGGCGTCCAATTCGCTCCACCCAGATTAGCCCGACGCCGCCGATGACCAGGTTGATGGCCACGACCAGCGGCGTCCGAATCTGCGCTTCGATCTGGTCTCCGAACAACCCACCGGCAATCACCACGGGGATGGTGCCGACGATAATCAGCCGGCCCAGCCGCTCCCACTCACCGTCGCGGCCCGACAACGCCCCCGGCGCGGCGGTGATCAGCTGCGCGACGTCAGCGCGAAAATACGCCAGCACCGCGAGGAGCGTGCCGACGTGACAGGCCGCATCGAACGGAATACCAAACCGGCCGGGGTCCCAGCCGAAAAACGCGCGCGCCAGGATCAGGTGGCCCGAACTGGACACCGGCAGGAACTCCGTGAGTCCCTGGACAACGCCCAATACAGCGGCCGAGAACAGGTCCACCAGTATCCTCCGCCCAGGCTCCGCGGCGACTGACTACGCCTTACGCGAACCCGGCGTGCGGCCTGCAGCCTGCTTGCCGCCCAGGAGCGTCGCGATCGCCGCGGCGATGAAGATGGTCGAATAGGTGCCGCTAATGATGCCGACGAGCATCGTGAACGCGAACCCTTCCAGCACTTCGCCACCAAACAGGTACAGGGACAGCACCGCCAGGAAGGTGGTGCCGGCCGTGATGATGGTGCGGCTCAGGGTCTGGTTGACGCTCGCGTTGACCACACTATCGAGCGAGTCACGGCGCTTGTTCTTCAGGTTCTCTCGCACACGGTCGAAGATCACGATGGTGTCGTTCACCGAGTAACCGGTGATCGCCAGGATCGCCGCCACCACGTTGAGCGACAGGTCATAGCCGAAGAAGAACAGGAACGCCAGCGTCACCAGCACATCGTGCAGCGTCGCCGCAATCGCGCCGAGCGCGAACGCGAAGCGGAAGCGCAGGCCGATATAGATGGTGATGCCAAGCAGCGACGCCAGCGTCGCGTAGATGCCCTTGCGCTGCAGATCGGCGCCAATCACGGGACCGACGATCTCCTGGCTCCGCACCTCGAACTTGCCGAGGTTGGCCTTGGTGATCGAGTCGACAATCGCGCGCGCGTTCTGCTCGAGTGCCACTCCCTCCTCGACCGTCAACTGCGGCACGCGGATCAGGATTTCGTTATTCGAGGCGTCACCGTAACTCTGGATGACGTTCTCACCAGACATGCCGGCAGCGAGCGCCGCGCGCACCTGGTCGACGCTCACGGTCTGCTCGAACTTCACCACCACGATGGTGCCGCCCGAGAAGTCGATGCCGAGCGGAATCCCCTTGGTGGCCACGTAGCCGATGCCCGCGAGCACGATCAGCGTCGACAGCGCAATCGCGTGCCAGCGCCACTTAATGAAGTCGAAGTTTGCGTTATCGAAGATGGCCATATGACTAAATCGAAAGCTTCGCGACCTTCGAGTTGCGTGACAGCGTCAGCTCGAACAGGGTGCGCGAAACGAAGTATGCCGTGAATACGTTTGACAAGAGGCCGATGGTCAGCGTCATCGCAAACCCGCGGATAGGACCGGTACCGAACTGGAACAGGAAGGCCGCCGAAATCAGCGACGCCACGTGCGTATCGAGAATGGTCAGCAGCACGCGGTCAAAGCCCGCCGCCACCGCCTGCTTGACGCCCTTGGCCGAAGCCATTTCTTCCTTGATGCGCTCGAAAATCAGCACGTTCGAGTCCACGCCCATGCCGATGGTCAGAATGAAACCGGCAATGCCGGGCAGCGTCATGGTCGCGCCGACATAGGCCATCAGGCCAAGCAGCATGATCAGGTTGATCGTGATCGAGACCAGCGCGTTGAAACCCGCCAGCTTGTAATAGAACAGCATGAACAGCGTGACCATCAGCAGGCCGCCCAGCGCAGCCGTCACGCCGGCGCGAACCGAGTCGGCGCCGAGCGAAGGGCCGACCGTGCGCTCTTCCAGGTAGGTCAGCGATGCCGGGAGCGCGCCCGACCGCAGCACCAGCGACAAGTCCTGCGCTTCCTGGTTGGTGAAGGTGCCGGTGATGCGACCCTCATCATCGATCCGCGACTGAATCTGCGGCGCCGAGATGACGCGGCTGTCCATCACGATGGCCAACTGCTTGCCGATGTTGGCCTGGGTGAATATGCCGAACTTGCGCGCGCCCTCGTTGTTCAGCGAGAAGCTGACGGCGGGACGGTTGTTCTCATCGAGCGTCGGCCGCGCGGTGCGCAGGTCGCGGCCGGTGACCGCGGCGACGCGGCGGACGGCGTAGTAGCCCGTGCTGGCCGGCTGGCCAGGGGCCCCTTCGATGGTGCCGGGCAGAATCTGAAGGTCAGGCGGCACGTTGCCCGAATACGCCTGGCGGGCCGAGGCGTCATCCGGGAACGGACCCTGCTCGACCTGCTTCAATTCGAGCAGTGCGGTCGAGCGGATGATCTCCTTGGCGCGGTTGACGTCGGTCACGCCTGGCAGCTGCACCAGGATCTGGTCGGCTGCGCTGTGGCGGGCGATGACCGGCTCGGCCACGCCCAGCTCGTTGACACGGCGCTCGATGGTTTGCAGCGCCTGGTTGACGGTGTCTTCGCGCAACTGGACGGCGATGTTCGGCTTGAGCGTGAAGGTGTAGCCACCCGCGCCGGACGAGCGGTCGTAGTTCACTTCCACTTCCGTGAGCGCCGCCCGGAACGCCGCGTCCTGCTCGGCCGGGATGCCGGCCACGCTGAACGAGGTCGAACCCGCCACCGAGAACCCGCCGGTTGGAATGTTCGCGGTCTTCAGTTGCTCGGACAGGCGATCAGCGGTGGTCTGCGTCTCGAGACGCAGCGCATCGTCAGTCTGCACGCGCATGACCAGGTGAACGCCACCCTTCAGGTCCAATCCGAGCCGGATCTTCTGGTCAGGCGGATAGAACGAGAAGATCGACAGCGCGGTGACGCCGACAATAACAAGGGCTTTCCAACGAAGGTTCTTCGACATGGCTTATGTATTCGGTGCTTCGACGACCGGGGCCTGACCCTGGTAGCCGACGATGGCGGCTTTGGAGATGTCAACGCGGACGTTCGGGGCGACCTGAAGTTGGACGACCTGATCGTTGATCTTGGCAATCGAGCCCAACAGCCCGCCGGTCGTCACGACCTTGTCGCCCGCCTTCAAGGTATCCAGGAACGCCTGGACTTTTTTCTGCTTCTTTTGCATGGGAAGCAGGATCACAAAATAGAAAATCGCGAGTACGAGCGCGAAGGGAATGAACTGGATCAGCGGGCTGACCTGTTGGCCAGGCGATGACGACAGCGCAAAGAGCGTACCGAAAATGGGATCCGTCGTGGTCATGAAATTAACGCGCGGCGGGTAAAAGTCCGATGAAAACCTTGCCTGAAATCTTCGAACCGGCCGAACGCTATAGCCTCCCTAATCCGCCGCATGGTGTCAAGGTAAAAGCTCAGGTTATGCAACGTGTTAAGGGTGCCTCCGGTCATCTCACCCGCCATGAAGAGGTGCCGCAAATAGGCCCTCGAAAAGCTCCGGCAGGTGTAACAACCGCACGCCGGGTCGACCGGCCCGTCATCCTCCGCAAACCGTGCGTTCTTGATGTTTAGCGGCCCTTCGCTAGTGAAGAGCTGGCCGTTCCGGGCGTTGCGGGTCGGCATAACGCAGTCGAACATGTCGATGCCGCGCGCGACCGCCTCCACCAGATCAATGGGCGTCCCCACCCCCATTAAATAGCGAGCCTGGCTGACCGGGAGAAAAGGGACAGTCTGCTCCACGACTTGGTACATGGTCTCGTTGGGCTCGCCGACGCTCAGGCCCCCGATGGCATAGCCATCAAACCCAATAGATACAGTCAGTTCCGCGCTTTTTTGTCTTAATTCTGGAAACGTGCCGCCCTGAACGATCCCGAACTGGGCATGTCCCTTTCCTTCACCCTTCAGTTCGAGAAAGCGGTTTCGGCAGCGCCGGGCCCAGCGGGCGGTCAGCTCGAGCGAGGTGTCAATGATCGCTGGGGTCGAGGGCAGCGCCGGACACTCGTCGAGCACCATGGCGATGTCCGAACCGAGGTTGGCCTGAATCTCGACGGCCTTCTCTGGCGTCAACAGGTGCGCGCTGCCATCGTGGTGCGAGCGGAAGTGAACGCCCAGTTCCTCGATCTTTCGGCGGTCCGACAGACTGAAGACCTGGTAGCCACCGCTGTCGGTCAGCATGGGGCGTGACCAGCCAATGAACTTGTGGAGGCCGCCCCGCCGCGCGATCAACTCGTCCCCGGGCCGCAGATAGAGGTGGTACGTGTTGCCGAGAATGATCTCGGCCCCCACGTCTTCCAAGTGTTGGGCCGTGAGCGCCTTGACGGCCCCCTGGGTGCCAACGGGCATGAACGCCGGGGTCTGGATGACGCCGTGCGCCGTCGTGAGATGGCCGCGGCGCGCTGAACCGTCCGTGTGAGTAAGGGTAAACATGCCCGACCCGCTATTATCCCAGTAATGAAGAAGTTGCGCGTGGGCGTCATCTACGGCGGGCGGTCTGGTGAACACGAGGTGTCGGTCACCTCGGCGGCCTCGATTTTCAAGTTTATCGATCGCACCCGCTACGAGCCGGTGCCGATTCGCATTGAAAAGGACGGCCGGTGGACCCTGGCGGACCGGCCGCCCACAGCCCTGTCGGCGGCCGAGGTCATCCAGCAAGCGCGCGTCACCCAGGCCCGGCCGGCGCGGGCGGGCCGCGACTCGTTGTTTGCCCCGTATCCGTCGAGCGACACGCTGATCACGGTTGAACGCCGCAGTTCGCCAGACGGCGGCACCCTGGCAGACGTGGAGCGCGCGGTGGTGACCGGCCTGGGGCTCGATGTCGTGTTCCCCGTGCTGCATGGCCCCTACGGCGAAGACGGCACGGTGCAGGGACTGCTCGAACTCGCCAACGTGCCCTACGTCGGCCCGGGCGTACTTGCCTCGGCGGCCGGCATGGACAAGGCCGTGATGAAGGTGCTGTTCGCGGCAGCGGGCCTGCCGGTCGTTGACTCGCGCTCGTTCGTGCGTGCCGAGTGGACGCGCAATCGCGCCGGCGTGCTGGCCGGCATCGCGGCGCTCGGCTTTCCGTTGTTCGTCAAGCCTGCCAACCTCGGCTCGAGCGTTGGCATCTCGAAGGTCAAGGCCCAGGCCGAGCTCGTCCCGGCGATCGAGTCAGCGCTCGAGTTCGACCGCAAGGTCATCGTCGAGGCCGGCGTCGTCAATGCCCGCGAAATCGAGTGCGCGGTGCTGGGCAACGACGACCCGGAAACCTCGGTGCCCGGCGAAATTGTCCCCTCGCGCGAGTTCGACGACTACGAAGCGAAGTACCTCGATGAGGGTTCGAAGAGCGTGATCCCGGCCG